>JBOGJG010000313.1:0-1351 GCA_050747825.1 Acidobacteriota bacterium
CCACCACACGGAGGGAGTCTTCCATCAAAGTAGTGCCCGCCTTGCGAATGCCGTATCGGACTAACTCCAGGAATCCGGCGTCGATGATTTCATTTGTATGGAATTGCCAGCGTGCACCGGGGGCACGGTTGGCGAGACCGAACACACCATTATTCGGATTCTCGTCGGGCGTGTAATCATCGACTCTGATGGGCAGAATGCGAATGTAGTGTGGAGGGCTGCCCGGAATCAGCCTGCTCTTGTTCGTCACGGTCCAGGACTCCACATGGCACTCCAGAAAATCGGCATATTCCTCCATGAATTGAGCCGTCGCCACATCGCCTCGCTCGCGGGCCAGACGGGCCGCACAGATCAGCGCCGCAATGTTCGAGGCTAGCGTAGAGGGCGAGTAGCCCGAGGCTTCCTCCCAACGCTCCTGCTCGGTCGCCGGACCATGGCGGATAAGATAAGCGGCCGCCTTCAGTACGGTAGGATAAGGATCGAAGTCCTGCAACGCTCCGGCTTCATGAAGACGCCAGGCCAGCAGGATGGGAAAAGCCACCTCATCGAGCTGTATGCCTCGCCAGTGGGGTTCCCCATTGATCCAGAAATTCTGGGCGAAACCCCCATCCGGCTGCTGGCTCGTAGCCAGATAAATTAACGCCCGCAGAGGCGTGTCCAGATTGCCTGCGGCCAGCAGGCCGGTGGCGCTGTTTACCATATCGCGTGTCCACACCAGGTGGTAGCCGCCCATCTCGTGATCCCCTTTCGCCTCTCCCCAGGGAATGGAAAGGGACGCGATGAGTGCCCCCGGGAACGTTTTATCCTCGTGAGATAAGAGCAAGCTGTAGCTGCTGAGGTAGAGACGGCCGCCATCGCCCGAGATCTCCTCCAGAGGGAGGATCTTGCGGCAGGGGCGGTTCCACTGTTCGATGTAGCGTTTCTTTTGTTCCTCAAAGGGGACTCCCAGTCCCTGAAAAAGCGCGGTCACCGCGTCGTGAAGACCCTGGCCGAAAGCGAGAGCGAGCGTGAATTCGCAGTGCCCCGAAGAAGCCACCTCGGCTGTAAGAGCGATGTTGCCGTCAGTTGCCCGATCAAACTCCCCATCCATTTGAAAGTTCTCCGCCAGATCCGTCCAACCGTCACTGGCGCCCACATAGCCACAGGAGAGGCGGGTGAAGGGGACGGAAGATCCCATAGCCAGCCATATTCCCCCTTTTTCCGCAACCAGGATTTCTCGACCCGCCACCTGAGCGACGTAGCCGTTGTTCCCCCAGCCACCCACCTCGAGATGGGGTGCGCACAGAATATAAAGGCGGAGTTTGGAGAGAAATTCGTCTTCTGCCCCTTCGATCCTTGTGTGCTGCAGAAG
>JBOGJG010000314.1:0-29979 GCA_050747825.1 Acidobacteriota bacterium
TTCCAATGCCTCTCGCGGAAAAAGGCGTCGCCAGGGCGTGAGCGTGGCCGTCCAAGGTGAGCAGCAAGGGGCTGCCCAACCGGACTCAGCGACCGAAGAGTTCGTCCGCGAACGTCGTCGCAGTTGGTCTCGACTCTTGAAGAAGATTTAGGAACTCGATCCGCTCACTTGTCCTCGATGCGCCGGCCCGATGGAAATCATCGCCTTTGTGGAGAACCGGCTGGGCTGCAGTAATCCTGTGCTCCAGTCTTGTCGTAGCATTTCTTGAGAACGCTCGCTGTAAAATCGACGTAGGCTGTCACAAACAGATCGAGATCGCCATCCAAGTCCTAATCAACGAAGCAGGCGCTGGCGTTCCAGCGGGGATATTTCCTATCACATATCACCTATCACAATCACACCGGGGGATAGGATGCTTCGCGAGGAAAGACAAGAGCGAATCGTCGAGCTTGTGCGAGAACGAAAGACTTGCTCAACCGCTCAACTTCAGACGGAACTGGATGTTTACAGGGTCACGTTGTACCGGGATCTCAAAGATTTAGAAAAAAGAAGCTGATTTCCCGAGTGCATGGCGGCGTAGTGTTGGGATCGAACCATCAGATCGAAACGCGCTTTTCAGTTCGGCTCAGGACCGAAACTGAAGCCAAGGAGCAGATAGGCCGTTTAGCAAGGACTTTAGTGCAGCCAGGCTCAGCCATCTTCGTGGATGCATCTTCAACCTGCTACGTTTTTGTTCGACAGTTCTTAGCGATAGCTGATGTCCCCTCCGCGTTGACCCTTGTAACGAATTCGCCGCAAATACCCCTTGAACTGGAGATTCATCCTGATATCCGAGTTTATCTCCACAGGGGGTGAACTCCTCCATCACGTGCACGCATTCGGGGAGCCCTTAGCGGTCGAGCTCTTGTCTAAACTCCATTTCGATGCTGCTTTTCTATCCTGCGCAGGCTTCTCGGCGGCAACGGGCGCCACGACGAATTCGCCGCTTCTGGCCGAGGTACTTACGATGGCGGCATCGAGCAGTAATAAGCTCCATCTCCTGGTGGATCGCTCAAAATTTGCGAAGCGAGGGGTATTGACGGCCCTGCCCTTGGATAAAATTCACCATGTCATCACGAACACAGGCGCTCCGGAGGAGGCCCTCGCGGAGCTTCAAGAAGCGGGCACGAAAGTGACTCTGGCATGACCGTCGGCCGGATCTCATGTTCCACGCGAGACCTACGGTTCTTCCACCAACAGAATCTGGTTGGCCTTTACCCCAGTCAGGGTCTGGGAGGCGCCTGAGGGCCACTCGATCTCCAGGCGTTCGATCACCTGGGCTTCGCCGAGCCCAAAATGAATCCGCGGATCACTGGCCGACAGGTAGCTGGCACCCCTGTTCGTCCAGGCATACTGGGTTTGTCCTCCTGCTGTAATTTTAATGAGAGATCCGATTCCGTCTCGATTGCTCTTTTTCCCGACCAGCGACAAGAGGATCCAGTTCTGCCGGCTTCCCCCTTCGTTTCTCAAAACCAGCGGATAGGCGTTCAAATTCGAGATCACCGCGTCCAGATCCCCGTCGTTGTCGAGGTCAGCGACGCCCAGGCCGCGGGCAGCCAGTGGAATCTGAAAAACGTCACCACTGCGACGGGACACATTTTCAAACGTCCCCTCGCCCAGGTTCCGGAGCAGCAGCAGTGGCTGCCGATAGTGGATGTGCTTATGGTAAAGATTTACCGTGTCCATGACATGGCTGTTGACGGTGAAGATATCCTTCCTGCCGTCGTGGTCGTAGTCAAAAAAGCGCACTCCCCATCCGGTGTAAAGCAAGGTCGGCTCGGCCAGGCCCGACACGTACCGGGTGTCCATAAAAGTTCCGTCTCGGTTATTGCGATAGAGCAGGTACATTTCGTTGGAAAGAGCCGTCACCACTAAGTCCGGATAGCCGTCATTGTCGTAGTCCTGAAAATCGACCCCCATTCCCGCAAAAGACTTGCCGTCGCTGTCATAACCCACTCCGGCGAAGAGTCCAACCTCAGCAAAAGTGCCATTCTGGTTGTTTTCGAAAAGAAATGATCTCACCGAGTCGTTGGCGACGTATATGTCGATCCAACCGTCCCGGTTATAGTCAGCAATGGCGACTCCCAAGCCTTTCCCTTGGGGAAGTGCCACTCCGGCTTTTTCCGAGACGTCGGTGAAGGTGCCGTCGCCGTTGTTGCGGTAAAGGACATCCGGGATCCCGTTGAATAGGTCCGGATGACAATAGGAGCGGTAGCCTGGCTTGTGGTCTCCGCAATAGGGATTGTTGTCAAAACTCCAGTCCACGTATCGAACGACATACAAGTCGAGAAATCCGTCTCGATCATAGTCCAGGAAAATAGAGCTAACGGACCAATCTCCTGCAGTGACGCCGGCTTCCTCCGTCAAATCCCGAAAGGTTCCGTCTCCATTGTTCCGGTAGAGATAATTCCGGCCAATGGCTGTCACGTACAGGTCCACATAGCCATCGTTATCATAATCCCCCGTAGCCGCCCCCATGGCGTAACCCTTCCCCGCCAAACCGGCTGACCCGGTTACGTCTTTAAATCGACCATTACCTTCGTTGTGATAAAGCCGATTGGCGTACCTGCCCGTTTTAGGACCGGAGATCTTCGCGATTGTAGGAGACCCATCTAAGGGGTAGCCGTTAGCGAAAAAAACGTCTATCCAGCCATCGTTGTCGTAATCGAAGAGGGCGACGCCTCCCCCCATTGTCTCGATCAGGTACTTGTGCTCGGTAGGAGAGGCCTGAAGCTTAAAGTCGATTCCGGAGGAGGGACGGATATCAAGGAAGACTACTTGCGTCAGGTCCGCCTCGGAAGCAAAAAACATGGGCCCGAAGGAGAATAGGATTGTCAGAGTTCTCACCCACACAACTGTCCTCGAATATTAACGCGTTTTCAAGCCGCACCCGCATCAGAAAGGTGGAATGTATCTTGTGGGGGCCGGATTGCGGTTGAAGACCCGGGCTCGAAGACCTGTACGCTTGCATTTAGAGGAGGGAGTCACTAAGATCTGATGCAAAAAGCACTTTCTGGGAAGCTTTTAAAATGGGATCAGGCAAATGTGGATGCGTCTGCGCTATTTTGCTCGTGTTGCACAGCGGAGGGAGTCTCCGGGCGCATGAGTTGGAGGATGCCGAGCTGCATTTCCAGCGAGCAGCCAACTTGAGTCGCGAGGGAAATCTCGAAGGAGCCATCCGAGAATATCGGCTCGGTCTACAAGCAGCACCGGATGCCTATGACGCCTATAACAACCTGGGGGTTCTCTATTTTCAAAAAGAGGATTACTCGAAGGCGATCGAAAACTTTCAGCAGGCCGATCGACTGAACCCCAGGGATCCTGAAATCAATTTCAATTGGGGATTGGCTTTAGTCCGGCTGGGACGATGTGAGAGCGCTATCCCCCGCTTGAACCTGGGCGCTCGGCACCCGGCCCATTTGGGGGATGCCCGATATCTATTGGGGATTTGTCATTATCAGCGGCAGGAGTGGAAAAAAGCGGCGGAAGAATTGGCGGCCGCCAGACAAAGTGGCTCACAAGGCGAGCAAGTCCTCTATCTGCTTTTCGAAAGCTACCGCCGTTCAGGGGAACCGGAAAAAGGTCTGAAGGTCTTCGAGCAGCTCTTGCAGCAAAATCCGGATTCACCGTGGGTGCATCAGTTGCTGGGCACCGCCTACGACGAGTTTGACCGAGGGCGGGAGGCGGAAGAGGAATTCAAGAAGGCGATCGCCGCATCGCCGGACTCGCCGGGGCTCCATTTTTCCCTGGGCTACCTGTATTGGAAGCGGCGCAGGCTGAACGAGGCGGCCCAGGCTTTCAAAGAGGAGATCCGGATTAGTCCAGAGTCGGCCCCTTCTTACTATTATCTCGGGGAGATCGCCTTCCGCCAGAGACGCCACGACCAAGCCGCTTCCTACCTCGAGAAGTCCGTGCGCCTGGATCCGGAGAACGGTGAAGCGTACCTCGCCCTGGGCAGGGTGTACTCCGAGTTGGGACGAGATGACGAGTCTCTGGATCTTTTTCGTAAAGCTGCCGAACTGTTGCCGGAACAGGTGGCGCCCCACTACTTGCTGGCGCGCACCTTGCTTCGACTCGGCCGGAGAGCCGAAGCGGACGAGAAGTTGGCAAAAGTCCGGCAAATGCATTCCCGTAAACTCGAAGAAGAAATCAAAACATTGACCGAGGAAGACAGGCCGGGCGGGCCCAAGAAGGCTGACGGACCACCCTGAACTGGCTCAGCCCCGCCCACTGACCCGCGACTCGGATACGCAGTTGATTTGTTGATTGTTGTTGACTTTCTGCTGATTTCCTGTAGCATTATTGCATAGTTGTGATCATTTTCTGAAACGTTTTGGAAGGGAGAGCATGAACGGCGTCTGGTCCTCGATTTCAGCCATTTTTTTGTTGATGCTCGTGGGCATTCTGGGATCTCCGATAGCGATCGAAGCGTCGCAATCGGAGAATCCTTTGAATCCTTCCAAGCTCCCGGAACCCGCGGGGGGTAAGGTCGATTTCCAGCAGCAGATCAAACCGATTTTCCAGGCGAAGTGCTATGCCTGCCACGGCGGGGATCAGCAAATGGGCGGCTTGCAACTAGATGACAGGGAGGCTGCCCTCGCCGGGGGATATTCCGGAAAGGTGATCCTGCCGGGCAGGAGTGCCGAAAGCCGCCTGATCCATCTGGTGGCCGGCCTGGACGAAAAGATCATCATGCCGATGAGCGGAGAGCGACTGAGCCGCGAAGAGATCGCTCTGCTCCGCGCCTGGATCGACCAGGGCGCTTCCTGGCCGGAAGCCGTGACGCCCGCCACCGAGGCTGCACAGGTGTCTACGGAGAAGATGCGCCAAGGCCGAAACCTGCACTGGTCGTTTATCCCGCCGGAACGAGCGAGGATCCCTCGGGTGAAGAATCTGGACTGGGGCCGAAATCCGATCGACGCCTTTATCCTGGCCCGATTGGAAGAAGAATCCATCTCTCCCTCCCCTGAAGCAGGCAAGCGCACGTTGATCCGTCGCCTGAGTCTCGATCTGACGGGTCTTCCGCCGAGTATGCAGGAGGTGGAAGCCTTCCTGATGGACAATCGGGCAGATGCTTACGAGCGCATGGTGGACCGTCTCCTGGCTTCTCCTCATTTCGGAGAGAAGTGGGCGATCCACTGGTTGGATCTGGCCCGCTACGCGGATAGTGATGGCTACGAAAAGGACCTGCCACGCCCTTATGCCTGGCGGTATCGAGACTGGGTCATCGACGCGTTGAACCGGAACATGCCCTTCGACCAGTTCACGATAGAGCAGATCGCCGGAGACCTTCTTCCCGGTGCAACGATCGAGCAAAAAATCGCCACGGGCTTCCACCGCAATACGCTGACGAATCGCGAAGGAGGAGTCGATTTGGAAGAGTTCCGCGTGGAGCGCGTCATCGACCGCACCAGCACAGTGGGCACGACCTGGCTGGGCCTGACACTCGAGTGTGCCCGCTGTCATGACCACAAATTTGACCCGATCAGCCAAAAAGAGTTTTACCAGATGACGGCTTTCTCCAACCGGGCCGTCGAGGTGAACCTCGATGCGCCGCTTGCAGGTGAAATGGGCCTCTACCTGCGGCGTCGGCCCGAATATGAGCGCAAGCGGGATGAGTTACTGGCGCAGTACAACGTCGTGGAGATGGTGCCGGACTGGGTGGACGATCTGAGACAGGCGGCCCGAAATCCCGGCGAGCGGGTGAACTGGGATGTGGCCTGGGACACGGTCGGCAAGATGCTCGATCATGGCCACCAGATCGTGAGGATGGACGAGTCGAAGCGGACGGTCGAGCAGCAGGAAGATCTGGTGGACCATTTCGTGGAATGGTCCTGGACGGCGTATGGCCGAAAACGTTGGGAGGAATTGGGCTTCAAAGAGCTTCACGAGAAACTCGATGAGCTTCACGATGAATATCCGCCGTTGACTGAGGCGCCGACCATCGCGAGGAATCCCGATCCGCCGCAGACGCACATCCTGGTTCGGGGAGACTACCGGCAGCCGGGCATTCAGGTTGAACCCGGCGTTCTGTCTATCCTTCACCCGCTGCCTGCACATGAGCCGCCTGCCACGCGCTTGACGCTGACGCGCTGGCTGGTCTCGAAGGACAATCCCCTGACGGCCCGCGTCACCGTCAATCGTTTCTGGCAGGAGATTTTCGAGCGCGGTCTGGTGCTCACCTCGGAGGATTTTGGGACCCGAAGCGAAAAACCCTCACATCCGGAGCTGCTCGACTGGCTGGCAACGGAATTTCAAAAGGATTGGCATATCAAAAGAATCATTCGGCTGATCGTCACCTCGGCGACGTATCGCCAAAAATCCGATGCGCGGGAGGATTTGATCAGTCGAGATCCCGAAAACCGGTTACTGGCCCGCGCCCCGCGGCTGCAGCTAAAGGCTGAGTTGATCCGCGATTCGGCTCTTGCGGTGAGCGGTCTTCTTAATCCCAAGGTGGGCGGCAGAAGTGTCCGGCCCCCTCTGCCCGAAGGAGTGGTGGAGCTTACCTTCGGCGGCGGCGGCGAGTGGGAGGAGGACAAAGACCAGAACGCCTTCCGGCGGGGCCTTTATATCCATTTCCAGCGGACGATCCCATATCCGCAGCTCCAGACCTTCAACGCGCCGGACCGGTTGAGGAGCTGTACGAGACGCGAGCGCTCGACGACTCCCCTTCAGGCCCTGGTCCTCTTGAACGACCCCGTGTTTTTCGAAGCGGCTCGGGCGCTGGCGGTCCGCGTTATTCAGGAGGGCCCCGAAGATTTAGAGGAGCGGATCGAATACGCTTTCCAGCTGTGTCTGGCTCGGAAACCGACTCCGGAAGAGAGAGACCGTCTGCTCCGGTTTTACGAGACTCAAAAACAGATTTTGGAGGAGGAGTCCGACTCCGCCACCGAGATCTTCCCGGCCTCAGGCGTGCCCGGCACCGAGCCCCAGGAGGCGGCCGTTTGGGTCGGGCTTAGTCGGGTGTTGTTGAATTTGGATGAGTTCATCACGAAGGAGTGATCTCATGAATTTCGAAGAATATTTGCGCTTGCAGTCCCGTCGAAGTTTTCTCCAGAGGACAGCCGGAGGACTGGGGATCATCGGCCTGTGGCATTTACTGGCTCTGGAAGGCCTCGCTGCAAGCCCTTCCAGCACTCTGGACAGGAATCCCCTGGCGCCGAAGTCTCCTCACTACAAGCCCCGCGCCAAAAATGTGATCTTCCTGTTCATGGCCGGCGCACCGAGTCACCTGGACCTGTACGACCCGAAACCGGAGATGAAAAAGTGGGAAGGAAAACCTCTTCCCGAATCCATGACCAAGAATCTCAAGCTCGCCTTTATCAAACCGTCGGCCAAGGTGTGGCCCAGCCCGCGGGTCTTTCAGAAATACGGGCAAAGCGGCATCGAATTTTCCGATTTCATTCCCCATATCGCCTCCTGCGCCGACGACATCTGCCTGGTTCGCTCCCTGCACACGGATCAAGTCAACCATCATCCCGGCCAGTTGATGATGAGCTCCGGATCGCCCCTCGTAGGGCGCCCGTCCATGGGAGCCTGGACGACCTATGGACTCGGGAGCGAGTCTCAAAATCTTCCGGGCTTCGTCGTATTGAGCTCCGGACGAGGGACCAGCGGCGGCAGCACGAACTGGACGAGCGGATTTCTGCCCTCAGTCTACCAGGGGGTCCCGTTCCGCAGCCAGGGCGACCCCATCCTCTACCTCTCCAATCCCCCCGGGGTGAGCCAGCGATCTCAGGCGGCCGCATTGGAGGTCATCCGCGACCTCAACCAGAGTCAATACGCGAGCACCAAGGACATGGAGATCGCCTCTCGAATCGCTTCCTACGAGCTCGCTTTCCGCATGCAGTCGGCGGGTCCGGAACTGGTAGACTTCTCGGATGAATCACCCGCTACGCTCGAGATGTACGGGGTGAATAACGAAGTAACCAAGCCTTTTGCGACCAACTGTCTGCTGGCCAGACGAATGGTCGAAAGAGGCGTTCGCTTCATCGAATTGCTTCATGCCAGTTGGGATGATCACTCGGATCTCAACAAGAATCTGAAGAAGAACTGCGACATCACCGACAAGCCGACGGCCGCACTTCTGAAAGACCTCAAACAGCGAGGCCTTCTGGATGAGACGCTCGTCATCTGGGGGGGCGAGTTCGGGCGAACGGCCATGGTGGAAGCCCGGCAGGCCGACCAGAATACGTGGGGCCGGGATCATCATCCTCATGCTTTCAGCATGTGGATGGCCGGGGGAGGAATCAAAGGAGGCCAGGTCATCGGAAGGACAGACGAGCTGGGATTCAAAGTGATCGAGGACCCGGTGTTCGTCCATGACTTCCATGCCACCATTTTGCACTGCCTGGGCCTGGATCATACGAAGCTGATTTTCCGACATCAGGGGCGCGATTTCCGCCTCACGGATGTCGGGGGTGAAATCATTAAGAAAGCCTTGGCGTAGCTGGGTGCGCCGCTGTGGCGCACCTGTACGGTACCGAGGCCACAACGGGGGAGAAGAAAATGCGAATTTCGTTTCGATCCAAACGGTCTATCGGAGTGTTCTTCGGCCAATTCTTGCTGCTAACCACAGCGCTTTTGGGACAGGCCACCATCACCGGCTCCCTTCGGGGTACGGTCCGCGATGCCTCTGGCGCCAGCGTGCCGGGAGCAGATGTCACGTTGGTCAACACGGCGACCGGCCGCTCTCAGTCGGCGGTCACCAGTGAAACCGGCTTTTACAATATTGCCGCCGTGCCTGGGGGTGTTTATGAGATCAGAGTGACCTTGCCCGGGTTTGCCACTCACGTTGCCCCGGGCGTGAAAATCGACTCGGCGGAGGTCGTCACCCATAATGTCGTTCTTCAGGTCGGCGAGGTAGCCACAGAGGTGATGGTTGAAGCAGAACCCGTGAAGGTGAATACCGCAACGGGTGAGATCAGTGGTGTCATCTCGCAAGAGCAGGTGGAGAACCTGCAGTTGAACGGCCGGAATTTCCTGGGTCTGCTCATGCTGGAGGCGGGAGTCAACAATGTCCGTGGAGCGAACCAGTTCGGCGGGGGCGGCCTCACGACGGAGGTGCAGGCGTCCGTGAACGGTCTGGGCCGTGAGATGAACAACTACACGATCGACGGCGGATGGAACATGAATACGGGCAATATGGTCAATGTGGATGTCACACCACCGCTGGACTCCATCCAGGAAGTCAAAGTGGTTACGAACAGCTTCAGCGCGCGCTACGGCATCAGCGGTTCAGCCAACGTGATGGTGGAAACTAGATCCGGCACTCAGGCATTCCACGGTTCAGTCTACGAGTTCGTTCGCAATGATGTCTTCGACGCGCGCAACGTCTTCAGCCCGGAAAAGACTTCTCTTCGCTTCAACAATTTCGGATACAGCATCGGCGGCCCGGTTTTTATCCCGGGTGTTTACAACGAAAGTAAGGACAAGACCTTCTTTTTCTGGAACCATGAGTTCCGGAGAGTCCGTCAGGGCGGGACTCTGTTGGGAGCAACTCCCACCTCCGCGATGCGAAGCGGCGACTTCACTCCGGATGGGGTGTGGGTGGACGAAGCCCCCGTGGATCCCGAGACAGGTGAACCTTTCCCTGGCAATCGGATACCACAGGAGCGCATGGATCCAAACGCGCTCCTGCTGTTGGATCAGATCTATCCGGCGCCCAACCGGCCGGCCAGCGAGGGTTTCCTCAACTTCATCAACACGGGAAGCGACAAAACCGACCAGGATAACGAGGTCATCCGGGTCGACCACTACATCAGCGATCGGCTGAACATCATGGCGCGTTACTTGCAGGAGGACGTGATGAATGAGCCGCCGGCCATGACCTGGGGCGCCAATCCTTTCCCCACGTTGGGTCAGACCATCGACACCTTCGGGAAGAACGCCATGATTCGAGCGACCATGACGCTGAACCCGACTACCATTAACACCCTGGGTGTGACCAGCGCGCAAACGGTCGTGTACCTTCTGCCGCAGGGCGCATGGCACCGGCCGTCCGGATTGAATCTGAATCATCCCTTTCCGAATGCGGACGATCGCTTTAACCGAATTCCGCAAGTGTCTTTTGCAGGTGGCTGGTCTGGATTCGGCGTACACCCCTTCCCCCTGGACCACGCCTCTGATCTCGAAAACGTGATCTCGGATGACTTTTCTACGACCGTGGGCAATCACGTCCTGGAAATGGGGGGCTTCTTCATTTTCGGCACCAAGCGCCAGGATCTCTTCTCCCAGACCAACGGGACCTACTTTTTCAGCGGCAAGTTTAGCGGAGATCCGATTGCCGATTACCTGCTGGGTCTTTCTTCGTCCTTTTTCCAGCACAACAATTACCCGCGCGGTTACCACCATTACCGCCACACTGAGATCTATTTTCAAGACGACTGGAAGTTCAATTCTCGGCTGTCGCTCAACCTGGGGATCCGTTACCACTGGGTTCCGCCCGATTTTGAAGAGGGCAACCGGGTTTCCAATTTCGATCTATTCGGCCGCTTCAACCCCTATGATCCTGCCAAAGCGCCGATCATCACGGACTCGGGTGTGCTGATTGAAACCCCGAATTACGATCCTCTAAACGGAATCGCCGTGGCCGGACGCAACGGCGTTCCCCGCGGCTTTTCTGACAGCGACCAACACTTTTTCGGGCCGCGGATCGGGTTTGCCGTGGATCTGACCGGGGATGGGAGAACGGCGCTGCGAGGAGGGTACGGCCTGGGTTATTTCCGAATCCCGTTCCGGGCTTACAATGCCCTGAATAACCCGCCGTTTGGTGACTCGCTGTCCTTTCTGGATGCGCCTTTCAGCGACCCGGCTGCCGGCGCTGCAGCTCCACGAGGAGCACCGGTGATCACCAGTATCGACTGGAATTATCGACCTTCGGCCATCCATACCTATAACCTCAGTGTCGAACACCAACGCTGGGATACGGTCTGGACCGTCCGCTACGCCGGAAGCCAGAGCCGAAATCTCTCCTACCGCATGGACTGGAACTACCCCCTGGCCCCAGAGGGATTCGACTTCGACCCCCGTCTGAACCGATTCGAAATCAACGCCAACGCCATTCGGCCTTTCGTGGGTTACGCCGGGATTGTGTTTGATCAATGGGGAGGAAATGCCAACTACAACTCCTTCCAATTCCAAGCCAGGAAGCCGATCGGCCGCTACTTGGGTTACACGGTCGCCTACACGTGGGGACACGCCCTCTCCGACGTGGGAAATCGGGGCTTTGATTTCCGGTTTCAGACAGGGAGCATTCAGGATCCGTTCAACCGAGCTGCCGAATATGGCCCGACCAGTATTGACCGCCGTCACATGCTGACCTTCAGTTACATGCTGAACGTTCCGGGATTTCAGAATATCAGGAATGCGGTGGTTCGCAACGTCCTGGGAGGCTGGCAGCTCACGGGTATCACGACGGCTTACAGCGGATTCCCGATCTCACCCGGCCTGGCCACGGGCCAAAACGGCCTGGCTCAACGTCCCCACCTGGTAGGGGATCCCAACACCGGTCCCAAAAGGAGAGAGCAATGGTTCAACACTGCTGCGTTTGCCGAGCCAGCGCCCGGGTTTTTCGGCAATTCGGGTAACGGGACCATCCTGACTCCCGGTGAATTTACCTGGCACATGGCACTCTACAAAAACTTCGACATAACGGAAGACGTGAGGCTGCAGTTCCGGTCCGAGTTCTTCAACATCTTCAATCACACGAACTTTTTTGGCGTGAACGCATCCCTGGGTTCCGGCGCCTACGGTCAGGTGACCAGCGCTCAAGATCCGCGCATTATCCAGTTCGGATTTCGTCTGGATTTCTAAGCGGAGGATATACCGGTAAGCCGTTGTGAGCGCTTCAAACAAAGTTCATTTGCGAGCTTTTTTTCTGCTGGCCTTCCTCCTCTGCGCTCCGGCGCCGGTTTGGCCGGCAGGCCAGGGATCGACCGTCGCCCAAGAGGAGAGCGAAGATTATTTTCGAAAATGGCTTGAGGAGGATGTAGATTACATCATTACCTCTGAAGAGAAGAGTGTTTTCAAAAGTCTGACCACCCCCGAGGAAAAAGAGCGGTTCATCGAACAGTTCTGGCGGCGCCGCGACCCGGATCCTTTGACGTCGACCAATGAATTCAAGGAGGAGCATTATCGCCGCATCGCTTACGCCAACGAAAAGTTCAGGAGCGGCATTGCGGGTTGGAGGACCGACCGCGGCCGTATTTACATCATCCACGGTCCTCCCGATGAGATCGAGCGCCATCCTTCAGGAGGGCGATACCGGCGGCCGCTGAGCGAAGGTGGGGGGAGCACCTTGACTTATCCCTTCGAGATGTGGCGCTATCGGCACATCGAAGGCTTGGGTCAGAATATCGAACTCGAATTCGTGGATCCCACCTGGGCGGGAGAATTTCATCTGGCGCTCGACCCGTCTGAGAAGGACGCACTCTTACACGTTCCCACTGTGGGGCTGACACTGGCTGAGGAACTGGGTATGGCCGACAAGGTCGAGCGGCCGTTTTTCAGTCCGGGAAACCGCGAACACTACCCGCTGATGGCCCGGCGTGCCCAGGACAATCCGTTCTTACGATATGAGAGGCTGGCCAATGTCCAGCGGACGCAGGAAATCAAATACAAGGATTTGCAGGAAGCGGTAAAGGTCAACATTTCCTTCAGTGAGCTTCCCTTCGAGGCACGGGCGGACTACTTCAAGCTGAATGGAAACCAGGTGCTTGTTCCCGTTACCGTCCAGATGGATAACATGAATTTGGCATTCAAGGAGGAGAATGGGCTTCGGATTGCGCGCATGGCCATTTATGGGCTCGGCACGACGATCACCCAGCGAGTGGTATCCGAGTTTGAAGACGAAGTCGTCACAGCCTATCGACCCCAGGACTTCGAGCAAGGCTTGCACGGCAAATCCATTTATCAAAAGATCCTCAGGCTGGAGCCGTCGGTGCGGTGCCGGATCGACCTCGTGATCAAGGATATCCACAGCGGGAAGATCGGTGTGATCCGAAAGGCTATTGCTCCGCCGAGTTTTGCGGCGCAAACTCTGTCCACCAGCTCCCTGCTCGTCACTGACTATTTGCGTGTCCTGGACCATGCGCCCGACGGCCCGCAAATGTTTGTCCTGGGGGACGTCCGAGTGCGGCCCAGTATTGACCGGGAGTTTTCCTTCGGCAGTTCCATAGCCACTTACCTGCAGGTTTATGACTTCGCGATCGACCCGAGCACAGGAACTCCCTGGCTGGAGGTCCGTTATCGGATCTCCAGAGGGGAAGACCTGCTCCTGGAGCTAATCGATGAACGGGGGGAATCCGTTCAGTACTTTTCCGATGAGCGCATCGTCCTGGTCCGTAAGCTTCCGGTGGAAGGTCTCGAACCGGGCCGCTATCGGGTCGAAGTTGAGGTGCGGGATCGCATAGCAGAGCGCACCGTCCGCGCCGGGGATGATTTTACCTTCTCGAGCCCACAAATGTCCCGGCGCTGATCGCAAACTACAAATTGCCTTTCCTTCTCTCCTCGACTATGTGTCGTGCACTGCGTTTCGCGAGGGCCATGATGGTGAGTGTTGGATTCTTTTCCGGGAAGGTCACAAAACAGCTTCCGTCTATGACAAACAGATTCGGAACTTCGTGGCTCTGACAAAACGGGTTCAATACCGAGGTTTTAGGATCCTTCCCCATGCGACAGGTTCCCACTTCATGGCTGGCAAATCCGGCAATGTCTTGCTGGGATTTAAACAAGAGTTCCACACCCGCGGTGCGATAAATTTCTTCCACGTGGGCAATCATGTCTTTATAAAGGGCCCGATCGCTGTCACAGAACTCGAAATGAACGACAGGGATCGGGATTCGAAAATTGTCCACGTGATTGGGATTGACCGTTACCCGGTTTTCCCACCGGGCCAGCACTTTTCCATAGGCATTCATCTGCAGGAGGGCAGGATAAAGCCGCTTGACCTCTTTTTTGAATCCTGTTCCAAAGCCGGGTAGCCGGTGGGCATGATGGGGATACATAAAACTTGCCGTCTGGATTTGGACTCCGAACCCTCCTTTATAACCGGTGGTTCCCCGCAGATGATTAAAACGGGGAATATAGGAATGGTCAGTGGCACCATCGTTGTTGACGGGAACGGTCCCCACCAGACTCTCCAGGTAGCCAAAAAACGATGCTACGCTGTGCCCATGAAAGTAACGTCCCACATGGTCATTGGAGTTACCCAGTCCGTTCGGGTAGAGCTCGCAGGTGGAATTAAGAAGCAAGCGAGCCGACTCCACCGTCGAGCAGCTCACCACAATGACCTGTGCGTATACTTTTTCTTCTTTTCCCGTCTCACGGTCAACGAAGGAGACACCTGCGGCCTTCCCTTCCTTGTCGACAAAGATGCGCCGGGCCAGCGCATTCATGCGGAGACGCAGGGTGCCTGTTTTCAGCGCCTTCGGGATCAGAGAATTGGCACTGGTGAAGATGGCGCCAATATCACAGATATCCATGCAATGCCCGCAATAGTGACACGACGGACGGCTGTCGTAGGGGCGCGTCAGCAGAGCTTTCCGTGTGGGGATCACACGAATTCCCAGCCTTTGACAGGACTTCTGGGCAATGACCTCCGAACATCGAAAATTGGGGGGCGGAGCCAGAAACTCTCCGTCGGGCAAGACGGCCAGCCCTTCTGGTGTTCCACATACACCTATCGTTTTTTCTACGGAGGAATAAAATGGGGCCAGTTCGTCATAAGTGAGAGGCCAATTCTCTTCGATATCGTTGACTGATTTTTCCTGAAAGTCATCAGCTGAAAATCGAAATGAGTTGGCATTCCAATGGACGGTGCGCCCACCCAAGACGCGAATCCGATCGGCGGAAATTCTGTCTCCTTGGTATTCAATCGATTGGCGGATATCGTCCGGATAGAGCAACCCCTGGCGTTCTTCAAAAGACTTGCGATGAGGAAGCTCCCAGGGCCATCGGTGGGTTGGAAGTTCGGAAGGATGAACCTCGCGCCCAGCTTCAAGCAAAATGATGCGGGCACCTACTTCGTGTCCTTTCGGCAAGGGTGCGTGACTCTTGCGGAATCTTCCGATATAGCTGGTAATTTTGGCGTTCCGGGCCGCCTGTTGCTCTACTGAGCGCTGTCTGTCGTCTTTCGCCTCATTTTTTCTTGTCAACCCAAAAAACTGCTGGACAAATTCATTGCGGTTTGCCAAGATCAGCTTGGAGGTAATCAAGGCATGAGGATGAAAGCCCCGGAGCGGGATGTGGAGATCTCGGCCTTCTGCGGCAGCCCCGTCAGCGGGGAGGAAGCCGAGATGGTCCGCGAGATCGTGGAAGACTGTCGTCTTTCTCGCACGGAGTTGGCCGCGACGGTCTGTGAGCTGTTGGATTGGAGGCGTCCCAGCGGGCGCCTCAAGCGCCAGGAGGCTGTGAGCTGGCTGGAGAACATGGAAGCCTTGGGCTGGTGGCGCCTGCCCCTGGAGAAGTTGCGCGTCTATCGAACCCCTCGCTCTGGAGTCCGACTCAGTCCGGGCGGTGAGCCGGGCCAGGCGATCGTGAGCCGACTGCGAGAGGTCCAACCGGTTGAGTTAGCCCTGGTGCAGGACCGAGCCGAACTTCACAGGTGGAAGGAGCTGATCTCGCGCTACCACTATCTCGGGCACCGGGTTCCTTTCGGAGCGGCCCTGCGCTACTTCATCCAGATCACGGTCCAGGGTGAGCCGACCCTGGCCGGCTGCCTGCAGTTTTCCAGCCCGGCCTGGCGGCTCCAGGCGCGCGATCAATGGATCGGCTGGAGCGAAGAGCGCCGGCGCGAGCAACTGCAGCACATTGTGACGAATAGCCGATTCCTCCTTTTGCCTTGGGTCCAGATCCAGTATTTGGCCAGTCACGTGCTCTCCCGGATTCCGGTGCGACTGCCTCAAGACTGGGAGAGGATCTATGGGGTGCGGCCGCTGCTCGTGGAGAGCTTTGTCCAGGAGCCGCGGACCGGCACTTGTTACCGGGCGGCCAACTGGATCTGCCTGGGGCGGACCCAGGGCCGGGGACGCCTGGATCGAGAACATCGCCGCGAGCAGCCGGTGAAAAGCATTTGGGTCTATCTGCTCCAGGGGCAGGCTCGAGAGCAATTGCGAGGAGAAGCGAAGTGAAACACCTGGAACGATTCCTCAAGCATCAGAAGGTCCTGGATCTGTGGGAGCAGCACCGGGAAGCCATGGACGCTCAGAACCGAGCCGGTCACCAGACGATCGACATCGATCCGGAACTGCGGGAGGCCATGATTCATTATCTGGACGATCTACAGCAGATCATGCGCGAAGCCGAGACCAATCCCGAGGTGAGACAGGAGTTGGAGCAAGCCGGCTTCCAGGCTATGTCGAGGATAACCAGCTGAAGATCCGATACGAGAAGAAGAGGCGCCGTGACGGACGCAGCTGAAGCACTGGTTCAAAAGCACGGCACCACTTGGGAGGAGATCGAGTCGGTCAAAGCACAGCTTCTGAGCCGGGATCTTCCGGAATCGAGGCAGCCACGGGCCGGCCTGATGCTGAGCATGCTGCAAGAGCTGATCCTCGAGACGGCGGAGCTGCGCATCCAGCTGGGTCGAACTCAGGGCCTCCTCTTCGGACCGAGCACGGAGAAGAAAAAGAAGAAAAAGCGCTCCGAACAGTCTCCCACACCGCCCCAAGGCGCCGCTTCCTCTCCGCCACCGTCCGAAGAGGCCGCCTCCTCTTCGGAAGCGTCCACCCGGGAACCCGAGAAGGGACCCGCCCCCGGACATGGGCGGCTGCCGGCGGAAGCGTATTCCGGGGCCCAGCCCTGCACCTGTGAGCACCCCCAGTACTCGGCCGGGGATCGCTGCCCCCATTGCGGGGGCACCCTGCGAGCGCAAAAGCCCTCCATTGAGATCCGAATTACAGGCGCACCGCCCCTGACGGCCACCCGCTGCGAACTGGAGCGACTGCGCTGCGATACCTGCGGTTGGGTCGTGACGGCTCCGATGCCGCCCGAAGCGCCCCTCGCCCAATATGACTCCAGCGCCGTCTCCATGATGGGCCTGTCGAAGTACGGCTTGGGCCTGCCCTTTTATCGGATGGCCCGGCTGCAAGAGGCGCTGCTGGAGAAAATCGGGCGGATCTACCACTGGGAACGCGAGTGGAAGGACCTGGATCCCGAGGCGCGACTGGAGCACCATCGCCGGCACAGTCTGCCTCTGCTGGAACAGATTAAGGATTCTCTGCAAGCCGGTCTCGAAGCCCGTGTGATCGAGCCCAACGGCAGTCTGGGCAAGGCAGCCGCCTACTTCCTGAACCACTGGGAGGGGGATTGACCGGCTTTTGCCGGATTCCAGGCGCTCCGCTGGATAACGGCGCCTCCGAAAGGGCGCTGAAGCTGTGTATTTTAAATCGGAAAAATGCCTACTTCTTTAAAACCAATCGAGGAGCCAAAGTGGGGGATGGCTGGATGAGCCTGATAAAAACGGCCGGATCCGCCGGGGTCGATCCCTTTCACTACCTCACCTTTCTACAAGAAAACGCCCGCGCCCTTGGGTCCACACCGGTCGACTTTCTGCCCTGGAAGGTCCAGCTGCCGGATCAGAGCTCGATGTCAACCGCTCCGAGGGAAGAGGTCTCCACAGTTCCCCCAGGGTAGTTTGCAGCGGACCGCCGTTCCAGAGCAGAACCGGCAACTGGAGGGCCGCCAGGGCGTAGCTCGCCTGGTCTCCCGGCGCCGGCCACCAGCGAAAGCGTCCCTGCGAGAGCCGCTTCTGGCACAGCCACATCCCCTGGCCTTCATACTGCAAGAGCTTTAAGCTGGTCCGTCGTCGGTTGGTAAAAACAAAGACCACGCCGGACATCGGCTCCGCGCCGAGCTTCTGCCGGCAGATGGCGGCCAGGCCATCGATGCCTCGCCGGAAGTCGACCGGCTCGACGGCTAACAGCACGCGTTGTTGAGGGCCGATATTGATCATGGCTCAGCCCCGATAAAAAATCCCGACCAAGGCCTGCATATAGCCCACCTCCGGGAGCGCCCCTTCGATCCGGAGGCGATTGCCGTCCGCCCGCTCGAAGACCACGGTGCACGACGGCCCGGGTCTTTCCGCTGCGAGCAAACGAGGATCGCTCGTGGGCAACCAGGTTGTCAGATCGATAAACTGCGGCACCCCACTGGGTTGCCCTTTCGGCCACTCTTTCGGCAAGCGTGCCTCCTGGGCACTCAGTCGCTTCAGCTTGTTGTACTCCAGTCGAAACTCCCGGCTAATCCGATGCAACGACAACTCGCCCTGGTAGGAGAGAGCGATCTGCCAAAGCCGCTCCGGAATGCGTTCTCGCTTGCCCCGGGTCTTTCTCCAGTGATCCCATTCGCGTTTGTCCCGCTCCAGCCGCTCCAGGACCGCCGCGGGAACATTGTCTTGCTGTGTTGTTGGATTTCTCATGGAGGCAGGCTATTCCACACTGGCCTCGCCCGTCACGCACGCTTGCCGAAAGGACACCCTACTTCGGCAAGCTCCTTTGCCATAAAGCCTCCTGCAGCTCCGGAGCCCACAATGCAGACGTCGTAGACACCACCCTTAGCAGAGTACATTCAGGGGTCCTTTCTGGATCACTTTGGCGCCCAGTTCAGATGCTCTGGGTGCTGGCAGCCGGGAAATTCCGCCAGGTAGGTGTTCCCCTGATAACCCAACTCCTGGAGGAGCCCGATCTCGGAAGTGTAATAGCCCTGGATGGTTCGGTTTTTGATATCTTGAAAAAATCGGACTCCCGGTTCATTTTTCGCACTCGGGTTGTCATCAGCCGAGATCATTGTGAGCAGAGCCCCCTGCTGTTCCTCGCCGAGCTGCAGAAAGTTTTTTCCGTACTGTTCACGGCTTGTCCCATCTACCCAGTGAAGCCCTTTAAGAAAAGCTTGTTGGGTCTGAGAATCCGATTGGCTTAAGACAAAGTCGATGTACTGATTGACCCGGGCTGCCTTGGCCCCCGGAGTATCCGTTTCCGGAATAATGAGCTCGCAGATCTGAGTGACCAACTCGTTTTGCTGAATATCGAAAAAGCGTGGGGTCCAGGTTTCTTTATCCTCTTGAAGCGGTACGAGGGGGTGAACATGTTTGGGGCCATGAAGAAGCTTGCTCGCCTGGAGCTCCTTAATGAGCGGGAGGAGAGAGCAAGCTCCCACGGTTCTCTTCAGCGCTTCCCTGCGATCGATCCTCTCTTTGTTAGGCATGTTCGCCGATTATACTCACAAACCAATACTCCGTCATGGCCCGAGCGCTTCCCGCCCGGTGGAAATCAACTCTTCCTGAGGGGTCTTTTCTCTCTCTCGATATTTCAAAAAGATATCCAGTGCCTGATTCGCCTTCTCTGTCTTGCCCAGTCTGCGGTACACCTGTCCCAGCGGGTAATAGGCCTCGTACAGGTCAGGCTTCAGCTCAACGGCCTTCTCGAGAACGCCGGCAGCCTTCTCGAACTGGCTCAGTCGCACCAATGTTTTCCCGTACTGATAGTAGGCGGTGGCATAGCCGGGATCCAGGGAGAGGGCTTTTTGGAAGACCTCGACGGCGCCTTTCAGATCATTCTCAAACGCGAGATGCATACCGTAGATGGTCAGGTAAAAAACATTGAACGGCTGCAGCTCGACAGCCCTTTCCAGATGCGGCCTGGCCTTGGCCGGGGATCCACGATTGAGTTCCACCAGTGCTTTCAAAAAATGTGCCTGGTGGAATTCGGGGCGAAGAGCCGTAGCTCGCTGCAACTCCTCCATGGCGGTTTCGTACTCGTCCAGGATATAGCGGCTGACGGCCAGACTATAGAAAGCGTCCGGCTGCTGATCGTCCAGCTCGATCAAAGTTTTGAGCAGTTCGACCGCTCTTTTCTGATTTCCAAACTTTTGATGAAGGCGGCTTACTGTAAGCAATACCGTCACGTCCGCAGGACTCTGTTCGAGTGCTTTCTCCACCGCTTCCGCGGCGGCATCCAGGTCGTTCAATATTCCGTGGGCCCGCGCCCTGGCCTGATAGTAGCCGGTTTCTTTTTCGGAAACCTTCTCCAGCACCTCGAGCGCCCGCAGGGCTTCTCCTTCCTGCAGGAAAGCTTCTGCCATCAGGCGATGAACAGCATCGTCATGGGGTGCGAGTTCCAAGGCCCGGTCCAGATGTGACCGTGCTAGGACGGGCAGTGAGGCCGAAAGGAACAGTTCGGCAGCAGCGGACTGCACAGCCGGATCTCGAGAGTAACGCGTCAGAAGCAAATCAGATTTTTCACTCGCCCGGTCAAGCGCGCCGGCCATCAGATAAGCTCGAAGCAGCTGGATCGGGAGCTCCGGCCCTTGAAAGCCCAGTTGGTCGGCCTTCTTGAGATAGACGACCGCTTCGTCGCGCCGCCCCCGTTCAAGAAGCACTACTCCCAGATTGTAAATCGCTTCCAGATTCTCGGCGTCTAGCTCCAATGTCCTTTCGAGTTCTCGGATGCCTTCTTTGAACTTTTCTTGCCGCAGCAGCGCTAAAGCCAAATTGTAATGAATGGACGAAGAGTCCGGTTTCAGTCGAAGCGCTTCTTTAAAAGATTCTTCTGCTTCCATCAACTGCCCCAAATTCGATAGCGCGATACCCAGGTAAACGTGAGCCGGGTAAAAATCCGGATGAGCTTGGACGAGCTTCTGAAGCTCGTCCCTGGCCGCCTGGTAGCGGCCCCCTTCGAGAAGCCGGGCGGCTTTATCGATCTCCTGGCGCAGGCTGGAGGGATGATCCAAATTCTGCGAGGAGAGAAGGGAAAATACCAGGAGGAGCAACGTTAATCCCATGAGAACAAGATCGTACTATACAGGAACAAGAAATTGTGGGTAACGCCAACGAAGCTGGATTTCGCAGCTACGCCAGCAGTTTGTGAATGATCTCTCCATGCACGTCGGTCAGTCGAAAATCGCGTCCCTGGAAGCGATAGGTCAACCGGGTGTGGTCGAGTCCCAGCAGGTGGAGGATAGTGGCCTGAAGATCGTGAATGTGCACGGGACCTTCCAGGATGTTGTAACCCAGTTCATCGGTGGAGCCGATACTGATTCCCCGCTCGATCCCACCGCCTGTCATCCAGATGGTGTACGCCTTTCGATGGTGATCTCGACCCAGCATCTTGGGGGTAGCCTCTCCTTGCAACATGGGGGTCCGGCCGAACTCACCACCCCAAATCACGAGGGTTTCCTCCAGGAGGCCGCGCTGCTTGAGGTCCTTCACCAGGGCTGCCGCCCCTCGGTCCGTCTGTTCGCAGCGCTCCGGTAAATTGGTGACCAGGTTTTGATCTCCAGTTCCTCCGTGATGGTCCCATCCTCCATGGTAAAGCTGGACGAAACGCACCCCCCGCTCGATCATTCTTCGCGCCAGCAGGCAGTTGTTGGCAAAGGAAATCTTGCCGGGCTCCGTGCCGTACATCTCGCGAATGGAAGCCGGCTCGCTGGAGATATCCATCAGCTCGGGGACGCTGGTCTGCATTCGGTAGGCCAGCTCATAGGAGGCGATGCGGGTGGCGATCTCCGGATCCCCGATATCCAGCAGGGATCCCTGATTGAGATCCCTCAGCGTATCCAGAGACTGGCGCCGGAGCTCGCTGTCGATACCGGGTGGGTCGGAGAGAAACAGGACAGGGTCTCCCTCGGACCGAAATTGCACACCCTGGTAGACGGTTGGGAGAAAACCGCTACCCCAACAGACCGTGCCGCAGCGCCCGGCCTTGCCGGAGGCCAGAACCACGAATCCGGGAAGATTCTTGTTTTCACTTCCAAGTCCATAAGTGACCCAGGAACCCATGGCGGGTCGGCCCATGCGCGGTGATCCCGTGTTGATGAATAGCTGTGCCGGAACGTGATTGAACTGCTCGGTATGCATGGTGCGGATAAAGGTAATGTCGTCCACCACCTCTGCCAGGTGGGGCAGGAGCTCGGAAAGGTATACCCCCGATTTTCCGTGACGCTGGAACTTGTAGCGTGTGCTTAGCAGTTTTGGGACACCTCTCAGGAAGGCAAAACGTTCTCCCTCGATCAGGGATTCCGGGACCTTCTCACCGTCCATCTCCGTCAGCTTGGGTTTGTACTCGAACAGGTCAAGCTGGGACGGAGCACCCGCCATAAACATGTAAATAACGCTTTTCACTTTGGCTGGAAAATGCGGTGGCCGCGGAGCCAGCGGACGATCGGCGGCCGTCGGGCCGGCCGCAAACAGATTGTCATTGAGGAGCGAGCAAAGGGCAATGGCGCCCACGCTCATCGCGCTTTGGAAAAAGAAGCGGCGCCGGCTGGTGACGATGTCCTCTCGGGTGGCGGTGGTTTCCTCTCTTCTTTTCATAGTCTTCATCCCTTTGTAATCGTCTCGTCCATATTGAGTAAGACGTTGGACACGACGGTAAGAGCGGCCAGCCTGACGAGGTCCAGGTCTGCCGGCGGGTCGAGTTCGCCGGAGAAGACCAGGGCGCGGGCCGAACTCGGGTTTTTCTTGAATTTGTGCAGTGCTTTCTCGTACAAATCCACCAGACTGTCCAGTTCGTCCTCTTTGGCGTGTCGCGCCACACACAAGCGAAGCCCATAGGTTAGCTGGTCTCGGATTGCCCCCGGCGCCTCGGTCATCATGCGCTGTGCCAGGCCGATGGCCGGCTCGACGAAGGCGGGATCGTTCAGCGTGGTCAGGGCCTGAAGAGGGGTGTTGGTGCGGGAACGGCTGACCGTGCATACATCGCGCCGAGGAAAGTCGAAGGTGAGGAAAGCCGGGTAAGGTGCCGTTCGGCGCCAGAAAGTGTAAAGACCCCGCCGGTAGCGGTCGGATCCCTCACTGGTCTCCCAGCGCGCCATCAGATCAAAGAAACTGAAGCTGTCGTCCAGTATCCCTTCCGGTTGCGGGGGAAAAACGCTCGGACCACCGATTTCGAGATTCAGGAGCCCGCCAACCGCAAGTGCGATGTCCCGGATCATCTCCACCGGGACGCGAAAGCGTGGACCTCGGGTGAGCAGGCTGTTGTAGGGATCCTGCTTGAGAAGATCCGGCGTGACGCGGGAAGACTCCCGATACGTCGCCGAAGTGACGATAAGGCGGTGCATCCGTTTCAGATCCCAATCCTGCATGAACTCGGTAGCCAGCCAGTCCAGGAGTTGGGGATGGGTGGGAGGCTCACTTCGAGTCCCAAAATCCTCGAGGGTTTCCACAATCCCCCGGCCGAAGTATTCCGCCCAGATCCGGTTCATGGTCACGCGCGCCGTCAGCGGATTGTCCCGGTCCACCAGCCAGCGGGCCAGGCCCAGCCGGTGGGCCGGCTGATCTTTGGGAAAGGGATGCAATACGGCCGGCACGCCGGGCTCGACGCGCTCTCCGGGACTCAGATAGTTGCCGCGGATCAGGACATGAGTGGGCCGTGGCTCCTTCATTTCCTCCATGGTCAAAGTGGTGGGGATATCCAGGTTCCACAGGTCGCGGCGCAACTCGGCCAGGCGTTCCCGGGCAGGCTCGAGCAACGGCGTGATGGATCGGAAATAAGCGACCAGATCCTCACTCTGTACGTCGCTCCTCTCGGCGGGAGACGACGCCAGAATGGGTCGCACCAGTTCAATCCCGGGATTCGGGTCTGTCGTGACCCAAAGGCTGAAGCGCCCGATCTGGTGATGCTCGAGCGGAGATTCCTGCTGGAGACGGATTCGCAGCCGGGTTTCAGATGAAGAGTCCAGCAGGCTTTCAGCTACAAAAACCGCCTCGTGGTGTCCAGGCTCCCCCGCGGGGCCGATCCTCACGCCCCAGCCCGTCTCAGAGCGGCCGTCGAGCGCACCCCGGACGCGATATCCCTTTCCGGCTTGGTCAGCCAGGGCCGTGGCAAAGTGAACCTTTTGGGGGTCGCGCGACGCGTCGAAGATTGTACCTTTATCCTGAGCCGGCAGAATCTCCACCTCGAAGCCGGTGAGGATAAAAGCCCCCTTCGGGCCGCGCCCCGGCCCGCCCTGAGGAAGATCTTCATGAGGCAGAACCTCGAGTTTCAGCGCAGTGATCCCTCTCAAATCCGTTTTGACGCCGATGCTGTAAAGATCCCGGTCCGATTCCGTCCCGCTCACCAGAATAGAATGGTCCTCCAGCTCGGTCAGTGTGACTCCGGAGGAGGCAAACGACTGGACGGGATCCAGGCGTACCCACTCCGGCTGGTGTCGGTCGGCCCGCATCTCCTGCTCCCACCGCCGTTGAGCCGACTCGAGGTCGGCCGTCGAAGTCCTGAGTCTCTCTTCCAAGCGGGCGATCTCATCCAGCCACCTTTGTCGTTTGGCCTCCTGTTCGGGCGTGGGAACCTCGATTTCTCCGCCCAGGCCGAGGAGCCTCAGGTTGAATTCGTCGGTTTCCACGTCGGGCACCGTCTTGTTGAAGAAAGCGTAAAACTGGTAGTACTCCTTCTGAGTGATGGGGTCGTACTTGTGGTTGTGACACTGGGCGCATTCCAAAGTGGTTCCCAGCCAGACGGTACCCGTAGTGTTCACGCGGTCGAGGACGGCGGCCACCCGAAATTCTTCGTGGTCCACGCCCCCTTCGTCGTTAATCATGGTATTGCGGTGAAAACCCGTGGCGACTTTCTGTTCCCGCGTGGCATGGGGGAGCAAATCGCCGGCGATCTGCTCGATCGTGAACTGATCGAACGGCATGTTCTGATTAAAGGCCTTAACGACCCAGTCGCGGTAAGGCCAGAGGCTTCGTGGCCGGTCCTTCTCATAGCCGTTGGTATCGGCATATCGGGCCAGATCCAGCCAGTGGAAGGTCCAGCGCTCGCCGTAGTGCGGCGACGCAAGCAGGCGATCCACCAGTCGTTCGTAGGCATCCGGGCGAGTATCGACCAGGAAGGCGTCCACCTCGGCCACCGAAGGAGGCAGTCCGGCCAGATCTAGAGAGACTCTGCGAATCAAAGTGGCTCTATCGGCTTCCGGCGAAGGCTGGAGCCCTTCTTTGTCCAGGCGCGCCAGTACGAACCGGTCGATCGGGTTACGGATCCAGGAGGGAATACTGACCTCCGGAAGCTCGGGGCGGATCGGCTTGACATAGGCCCAGTGTTTGGCGATCTCCTCTACGACCGCTCCCAGGCCTTCAGGCCACTCCGCCCCCTGGTCGATCCAGCCTCGAACGAGAGCTATTTCCTGGGGCGAGAGCTTCTCCCCGACCAAGGGCATCTGCGGCTGCTCCGTCAACCCCGCAATGCGGAGAAACAGCAGACTCTCTTCCGCTCTTCCTGGGACGACGGCTGGTCCGGAAACGCCTCCCTGCAGGACGATCTTTCGTGCATCCAGCCGCAATTGGGCGTTCTGGGTTTCCGCGCCGTGGCAGGAAAAGCAGGATCGCTCCAGTATCGGAAACACCTCCCGCGCAAAATCCACTTTGCGGTTGATCACAGGGATCTCTACTGCTTGCTGCGGCTCACCGGCAGGGGGCGGCGGAGAAGCCGTGGCACCTTGCTCGGACCAGGGTGCCCCCTGGTCGATCCAGGCCGTGATAAGATCAATCTCTTCCTGGGGAAGGGGGTCTCCCACCGGCGGCATGATCAACTTGGAATCGGCCGGGGCGCTGATCCGGCGCACCAGGAGACTCTCGCCGGAGCGTCCCGGGAGGATCGCCGGCGCCGAAACGCCTCCTTTCAGGGCAGCCTCACTCACATCCAGACGCAGGCCGTTCATCTGCAGAGCCGGACCGTGGCACTGGAAGCAGTGCTTCTCCAGGATGGGTCGGATATCCTTGGCGAAATCAACTGAAACGGTCCCCCCATGGTGGTCTTGGGCAGAAGGCCCGCCGCTGAAAGCGAGGGCGGCTACAGAGAAGGAAAAAACGGCCAACAGGGCGCGCTTAATGAAATGCCGGTTATCCATGTTCAGATCAGCCCCTCCTTCTACGAAGTGCGAATTGTACTTCGCACTTCGTACTTCGCACTTTCTTCAGCCGTGGCTCATAATGTTCTCAGATAATAAGGAGAACAGAACCAATTATAAATACAAATATAATGATAGTTCCTCAACCTTCGTCTTGCAATTCCTTCACACCCTGAAAAAGCCGCGGGCACACTCGCAGCGCTCGCGGTGTGCCGTCCCGGTCGCCGGGCCGTGCCGGTGGACTGCAGACGGGTCCTGCCGGCTTGGTCATCATATGGAAGCCGGTCAGGTGTCTCGAGAATTCACGCATTACCTTCTGTTCGAGGACGCCAGGCCAGGCGGGCGCGGGTCCGGAGGTTCGCAAAACCACACCAGAGCTTCTTCAATGGAGAGGTCAGGCGGAAGCTCGCCGGCCAGCGGGTGAGTCTCTTGGAAGCGACTGAGCAGCTTCTGCTGCAGTTTCTCCAGCACCTCCCTGTGGCCGGGCTCCCCGGCCAGGTTGGTTGTCTCTCCGGGGTCCTGTTGGAGATTGTAAAGCCGGTGGGTCACACCCGGGGCTCCCTTTCCGGTCACATACCAGGCGAGATCCTCTTTACCACTGGTGAAGATGTATTTCCATTCCTCCGTCCTCACCATCGCCTTGTTATCATGCAAATACTCGCTGAAAACATAGTCTCGATGCCTGTCTGTCCGCCCTTCCAACAGGGGCAGTAGACTGCTTCCCTGAACTCCCTCCATGGGCGGGACTTGCAACAGCTCCAGCAGAGTGGGCACCACATCGACGAACTCCACGAGCGCATCGATGGATTTCCCCTCTCCCAAGCGCGGGATGTTGCGCATGATCAGCGGAGCCCGGATGGCCTCTTCCCACATCATGTGCTTTTCGAACCGGCCGTGGTGGCCTAGCAAATAGCCATGATCCCCCGCGTAGACAACCAGGGTCGAAGCGACGAGTCCGAGCCGATCCAGGGCGTCCAGGACGAGCCCCACGTTTTTGTCGAGATACTCGACTGAGGCGTAATAGGAGGCGACAATACCCCGCTTGTCCTCTTCCGCCAGCTCTCTGAAAATCGCAGGAATCCAGCGCTCGTCTTCCAAACCCACGGCAGGCAAGGGCATATCGGCCGGATCGTACTTGTCCGCGTACTCGATGGGGAAATTAAAAGGTGAGTGCGGTTCATAAAAGCTCAACCAGAGGCACATGCGTTCGTTGCGGTTCTCACGCAGAAAATCGATAGCCCGCCGGGCGAAAAAGGTTCCCAGGGAGTCCTCGTCGTACAGGCCTTGATTGTTGAGGTCACCCGGCTTTGGATAGCCCGTGCCGGGCAGCATATCGGCGTTAAGCCATTCCCGGGCCGGCACGCGGAAAGGCTGCCAGAGCGGCTTGTAGCGGAGGTCCTCGGGAGGCTTGCGGGCGGGATGCTCGGCCAGATAACGGTCGTGATCTTCGCCGTCGATGCGGTAATCAAAGCCGTGGTGATTGTCCGCCTTACTGATCACCTCCTCATCAAAGCCCACGCGCCGCAGCATCTCACGGTTGCCGTTGAAGTGCATCTTGCCGACGGCACCCGTACGAAATCCGAACCGCTTCAAATGATCCGCAATGGTGACCTCTTCGCTGGATAGGGGAGTGCTCAGCAGGGTGACTCCCACGGCGTGAGGCAGCCTCCCCGTAATGAGGGACTGCCGGCTGGCGGTGCATATCGGAGAGTTGACATAGGCCCCGTCGAAACGGATGCCTTGAGCCGCCAGCCGGTCCAGGTTCGGCGTTCGGATGAGGCTATTCCCATAAGCTCCCAGGGCGTAGGCGGCGTGGTCGTCCCCCATGATGAAAAGCAGGTTCCGGATCTCCGCGGGTCCGTCATGGGGTGCCGTTCCCGGGGCGCATCCACTCAGCATCGAAAAGAGAAGGGCGAGGGAGAAAAGATGAGATTTGATTGTCAAGATCCGGCTACCAGAGAAGCTTCAGGCCGAACTGGATTTCGCGGGCCTCTCTGGCGCCGCGGATTTCTCCAACAAAAGCATTTTGAATGTTCATCACGGGCTGCCCGAACTGGGGATGATTGAAAGCATTGAAGAACTCCGCTCGAAACTGCACCCTCATTTTTGATCTTTTGATTGCTATATTTGAATTTTTGTTTGCCTTCCGTTTTTTTTGGGCCCTTTCGGGTCTCGACGGTCTCAAAGCGGCCGGCGGAGGGCCTGCCCGAGTGGATGCCATGATTCAGTCGGGCTCCTTCAGAGGGTGAAGGGGCTACCGGGGCCTGGCCGAACATCTCACGGCAGCTGGGAGAAGCGCTGCCGGGCTTTCTGCAACTCCTCCTCAAGGGCCTGACCTTCATAGAACCAGAGCCGGCCCCGCACGCGGACGGTTTGACCCGGGGGGCAGTCCGGTAGCATCGGGTCAGCATGAAAGCAGGGGACTTCGGCGTTTCCCCACGCCCGGCCGCATCGATCCCAGGCGGTCAGGATCCAGCGGTCCTCCGTGGCGGATCGCACTGCGGCCACGGGGCTTTCGAACCTCTTGTTCTCGTTGCTTTGCCGGCTGAAATCCGACGCCCCTTTGAGCATCACGCAGATCTGCGTGCGAAGGCCGCTCAGGCTCCCGTCTGAGCCATTGCGAAGCCACAGCTCCATCTCCACGTGCCGGCGCCGGGGACGAAGCGACGCACCAAAGGCAATCCCATTGGGCAGTTCGCGGCCCGAGCGGAGACTTCCGTCCGGATGGCGCCGCCAGTCGACATTTTCTATCCATTGATTCTGCTCATCCCAGACGGTGGGGATGTGAGTGTGAGCCAGATAAATCAATCCCCGGTTGCTGAAAATGGCCTCTGGAAGGTCCACTACCACATAACTGGAGGCATCCCAGGGCAGAAAGACGCTGGCTTTGGTTCCTCGGTGTGGATGGACCGCCCCTTCCAGAAACCCGATACGGGGGTGTCTGCCACCCGGGTATGGTAAGACCCGCAGCCTGTCAGGGTCTCTGACTGAGGCACCGGCACGCAAGCCCGTCTGCTCGGCCTTTTCCTTCAGTTCCTGAAGGCCCAGTCCCGTGACGCTTTGCACCTCGGACCAGTCGTAGCGGTGATAACGCAGCATGTTTTCCAGCCAGTAGCCGAGATCCGCCCGGGTGGCTTCCATCTCGGCGGGCAATTGCAGCTCCTCTTGCGGATGGTCCGGGTAGCGGGCATCCAGAAGCGCGTCGTCCGGGTCCCGATCCGGCAAAAACGGCGCCAGGTCTCGCAGGGCAATCACCCGAAAGTCGTGCTCTTTCAAATGGGCCATGTAGTCGCGGAATCGGTCGGGAGGCGTGTGAACCCACGGGTGAACGGGGTCAGGAACGCCGTGAAACTGCAGGACCACGATCCGGCCCTCGCGGGCAGGCTGCACGACCCGCTGGAAGTGTTCCAGCGTCCACTCGGGATAGGCGTCCCCGGTAGTGGGAATCAAGAGCCGGTGATTTTTTTCGGGATCAAAGACCGGCCCGGGCTGCACGGCTCCGTAAGGGACTTCGGGCTGCATGCCGCGTCGTGCAAACCGGTAGCCGAGGTCCCGGAGCTGCTCGACCGTTTCGGGGCCGAAGGCGTTGCCGCTGTAAGCAAAGCTGACGGGTTTGGGCACACCCGCTTCCTCAAGTCGGCTCTCCACGAGAGCCAGCTCGGCAGGGAGCCGTGCGGCGTTTCGCGGAGTCGAGAAATCCGCGTGAGTCCAGCTATGATTACCGATCTCAAAGCCCATCTGGTGAATCTCGGAGACCTCCTCCCAGGTCAGGAAGTACTCGGAATCGGTCATCCATCGGTGCGTGACGAAGAAAGTCGCCCCAAAGCCCAGCTTCCGGAGCAAAGGGGCCACGACGGTCCGGTGGGACTTCACGGCGTCATCAAAAGTCAGCACCACCGCGCCGGAGCGCTGGTCCTGCTCCGGCTGATTCCGGCAGGTGGAAAAGACAATCAGGAGCAGGATGAGGGCAATCGAGAGCGGGACCTGCATGATCAGCTTCAAAGAAAAGCTCCTTTCAGCAAAGTTCTATCCAGCTTGATTCATCTGATGATTGTCACTCAGCACCAAATGAACTCTTGGCTTCGGACCTAGGCCATAATC
>JBOGJG010000315.1:0-2089 GCA_050747825.1 Acidobacteriota bacterium
AGTTTGCGGAATTAACGAAAACCCTTCAAACAACTGCAAAATTCCAGAAGCTGCGACTCTATCCTGTTACGACTACGTAACTTCCCATGAATTTGCGGGCCAACAACCCGCGAAAAATGGGGCTAGCGCTAGCGTAGCGAACCCCAGCGCGTCCGTCAATTGACTCCCCGGAGATGGCACAGCCCAAGTTTTCATGGGTGTTGCTTTGTCCTGCCGTAGTCCCTGGAGGAACGGAGGCGGGAGGGGATACATCAGATAAGGCGTGGGTCGTGATCGCGGCTCTACGGGCCATTAAACGCAAAATTTGGGCGCTGGGAGTGCCGGAAAGGCCCAAGTGACCGAAAGACCGCGTTCAGCGGTCCTTGCCCTCTTTGGGGCTAAAACCAATCTGGCGCTTTTGGGGAACAGGAGTGGGGGCCATCAGTTCACGGATCGCGTCAAAAACCACCTTGAACTTCGCATCGTACTTCTTCTCCAAAGCTTCGAGCTTGAGGGCCAGGTCCCTGTGCGTTCCCAGGATCTCGCGCAATCTCACAAAAGCTCTCATGATCAGGATGTTCACCTGAACTGCGCGCTCGCTGCGTAGCACGCTGGAGAGCATGGCTACGCCCTGCTCGGTGAAGGCGTATGGCAGATAGCGCCGCCCACCTCTGCCGGAGGGTTTTGACATTCCAATTTGGAATCTCAAACGCGCGGCTTCCTCACTGGTGAGCTGGAACATGAAGTCGCCCGGGAAGCGGTCAATGTTCCGCTTCACGGCTTTGTTGAGGTTGAAGGTCTCGACCCCATACAGCTCGGCCAGGTCGCTATCGAGCATGACCTTTTGCCCCCGGATCAAATAGATCCGGCGCTCGATTGCTTCGAGGGGAATGATCTGTAAATCAGATTTTGGTGTCTTCTTGGTGCCCAGACTACGGCGGGCAGGCAAGTCGGCTGGAAGGGCCCAAGGCTCGCAAAGTCTGACCACTTGATGTCGCATTTGCGACATCAAGTTTAAGCTTGCAGTTTGAAATCTCAAAAGTAGGTTTGGCTCTTACGAGAGAAGCCCTAACCGTTTGAGATCACCCTCGGTCCACCGGGTGGCCTCAAGCACACTTCGGAGAGTTCCGATCGGAAGGGTGTCACCTCCGTGATGATAGTGAATAGTAAAACCATCCCGTTCTAAGGTGCGAATAAGTTTGCGAACAGGTGTATTGCGAAGCTGGTCAATGAGGTGAGGAGGAATCACAGAGTAACGGCGACCACCGGGTCCTCAACCACATTCACACCTTCTTTTGGAACCTCCTCTCCCGCTTCCAGCATATCCTGAAGATAAAGCTCGGTAGCGTCCTTTAAGGCCTCAAGAGCCTCGTGTTTGGTATAACCCCAGGCAGTACATCCAGGCAGGGACTCAATCCAGGAACTCCAGCGACCGTCCTCCTCCTGTTCAAGACTTGCCTGAAAAATATAGGTTTTCACGGCTTTGCTCCTTGTAAAAGGAATGTTCTGCATGTCTAATGTAATCAATAAGTTAATACGAAGGTAGTATAGCATCAATCAACGAGGCTGAGAAGCTCGTCGTTCACCGGCGAAGCCCAGACCTTCCTGAAAATCAAATCCGGCTCGGCAAGAAAGCGCGCCACGGTCCGTTTCTTTTTTCCTTCCTGCAGCTCATGTTCCTTCGTAAAAATCCCCAAAGCCGTGAACCAGAAAAGCGGGGTTGCCTTTTCGCCAGAGACACTCTATCTCTTATTTGATTCCTGCTGGTGGCGTATTGAAGATCCAAACAGATGGGAGCGGAGGTGTGACGGTAGGTTACGCAACAGCCATCTCGAACAACACTAATTCTGATACCTGGTTTTGGAGTTATGGCGATGTACACGGAGAAAGATTTCACTTTGTATTCCATGGTGATGAACATCAGCCGGGTGTGACAAAAGAGGGCGACATCTATGCAGCCGCCATTCAGTAGTTCACGGTCAGAGGATCGGGCGCAAGCTTGCCCGATCCTCTCCCTTTTAGATGAATAACCCACCGGTTGTTTGGAGGTTGGTATGAAAGAAATCGTTAAACTGGCTGTACTTATATTTTGCACTGTCTCTGTTCAAGG
>JBOGJG010000316.1:0-14893 GCA_050747825.1 Acidobacteriota bacterium
GTTTGCGGAATTAACGAAAACCCTTCAAACAACTGCAAAATTCCAGAAGCTGCGACTCTATCCTGTTACGACTACGTAACTTCCCATGAATTTGCGGGCCAACAACCCGCGAAAAATGGGGCTAGCATTATAATGGGGGCATTGCTTACGCCGAAAGGAGATTGAATGATATGGAAAAAGCGACTTTTGGGGCGGGATGTTTTTGGGGGATCGAAGCTGCTTTCAGCGAGGTGCAGGGCGTGACGTCCACGGCTGTCGGATATGAGGGAGGGCGGCTGGAAAATCCAACTTACCAGGACGTCTGCACCGATAAGACGGGGCATGCCGAGGTAGTTGAGCTGGAGTATGATCTTGAGAGAGTTTCTTTTGACGAACTGTTGAATTTGTTTTGGAAGATCCACGATCCCACTTCGCTCAACCGCCAGGGGCCAGACGTGGGTACGCAGTACCGTTCGGCCATATTCTTTCACACGCCCGAGCAGGAAACCGCTGCCAGGGCCTCCCGTGAAAAAGCTCAGAAAAATTTCAACCGGCCGATCGTCACCGAGATTGTGCCGGCTGCGCAGTTCTACCAGGCCGAAGAATACCATCAGAAATACCTCGAAAAGCGCTGACTAAAGCATTGTTCATGGTGAGACCTCTCCTGACACTGCTGATCTCCATCCTGCTGGCGGGGTGCATCCCCTCGGACCCGCCGGACTCCCCCGAGGCGGGGGCGGGCAAGCTGCGGATGGCCCTGATGATGGCTCAACACCTGAACGGTGGAGACCAGGTGGCCATTAGATCGAGCCCGTCAAACCGGTAAGTTCCCAGGGTCGAAACCACAGGGAATTCGAGCCGTCCAGCAACGTGCACCTGTAAAAAACAGATCCCTGCGGATCCAGAAACTCTTCGACCACCTTGAAGACGTCACCCGGCTTGCAGCGTCCGCCCAGCACAGTCGCTAAAACATGTTGATCGATCCGAAATTCGCTCATTGTTGAATCCAGAAGCTTTATTCACTCTTTAAGATACGAAAACCGGTAGTCAGGTTGCATTTGATTCAAGATTGGGTCCGGCTTAGAATCCGGTATCACTATGGCCTGGATTAAAACAGTGGAACCAGAGAACTCCAAAGGCCAGCTCAAGCGCGAGTTAGTTTGGCATGATTCTTGCTTCTAAACACGATGATAGTTTGGGCCGATTGGCCCATTTTGAAAGGAGGTCTATCATGAGACCGACTATTGGAAATGCCTTCCTTGGAGGCTTTGTTGCAACTTTGGTGCTCACAGGCATCATGTACTGGCTCGCTCCGATAATGATGGAGCAGCCCATGGACGTGGCTATGATGATCGGTTCGATCATGGGAATTAGTTGGATCCTGGGCATGCTGGTTCATTTTCTGAACGGAACTTTCATATTTCCTGCGCTTTACGCCGCCATCTACCCGGTCCTGCCCGGAGCGAATTGGTTCAGAGGTTTGATTTGGGGCCTGATTCTGTGGTTCTTTGCCCAAATCCTGTTCGCACCGGCGGCCGGGATGGGTCTATTCACGTCCCAGTCACCGATGATGGCCCTGGCCGTAATGGGCTCTCTGATCGGGCATATGATCTATGGAATGATCCTGGGCGGGCTGGCTGACGGCGTTCCTGTAGAAACACGCTATCGCCGGGAACGTCACCCCGAGCATCATCCTGGACACCCGGTGCGATAGTTTCGCACCTTCTTCTCAAAAGGCCGGGCTTCGAAAAAGCCCGGCCTTTTTACTGCTGCACGAGGCTTTCCAACTGATTGTCCACTGGCTTGAGGGTGGACTTATGCGCCTCGATCTCTTGCAGCATCTCTTCAAGGACTTCCGGATATTCTTTAGAGATCTCGTATTGCTCAGAGGGATCATGCTCGAGGTGATAGAGCAGCGGCGGATCGTGTGATTCGGGCGGATGCCCGCCATAGGCGGGCTGAGTGATCAGGTGTGCCTTCCAGGGACCCTGGCGTACAGCCATCAGGCGAACACCACGGTAATAGAACAGGCCCTTTCGCGGGCTTGCTCCGGCCCCAAAGAGCACTGGACTGATGTCCATTCCGTCGATGATGCGATCCTCCGGCAAATCCAGGCCCGCCAAAGCCAGAGAAGTCGCAAACAGGTCCATGGTACTGCCCAAAGCCTGGCTGACCACTCCGGCCGGTACTTTCCCAGGCCACCAGGCAATTGCCGGCTCGCGCATTCCGCCTTCCCAGGTACTTCCCTTGCCCTCGCGCAGCAGACCGGCCGAACCGCCCCTCTGATCCTGAGTCAGCCAGGGTCCATTGTCGCTGGTAAAAAAAACCAGCGTGTTTGTGTCGCGACCTGACTCTTGCAGATAATCCAGAATTTGACCCACGCTCCAGTCAATTTCTTCGACGACATCGCCGTAGAGGCCGCGCGGGCTCTTGCCCTTGAACTCGTCCGAAGCGAACAGGGGGACGTGAGGAAAGGTATAGGGAAGGTAAACCAGGAAAGGCTCCTCCTGGTGGGCCTTCATGAACCCAAGAGCCTCTTCGGTGTAGCGGCGAGTCAGGGTTTCCTGGATGGCAGGCTGTTCGATGATCTCCTCGTTTCGCATGAGCGGAACCGGCGGATCTCCCCGTCTTTGGTTATGCATGTCATTGCTGTAGGGAATTCCGTAGTAGTAATCAAATCCATGCCGCGTGGGGAGATACTGGGGAAGATGACCGAGGTGCCACTTGCCAATGCATGCGCTGGCGTATCCCTTGCTCTTCAGGGCTTCGGCCAGGGTGATCTCATCATCAGGCAATCCCCCGGCCGAGTTGGGAAAGAGCACGCGCCGCCGATCGCTTGACATGCCGCTGCGGACGGGCAAGCGGCCCGTCAGTAAAGCCGCCCGGCTGGGGGTGCACACGGAAGCGGCGGAGTAAAACTGGGTGAAGCGCATTCCCTGGGCGGCCATCCGATCCAGATGCGGAGTGCGAATGGTCGGGTGGCCATAGCAGCCGAGATCTCCGTATCCCAAATCATCGGCGAACAGAATGATGATATTGGGTGGTCGCTCAACTTCGCGCTGAGCCAGCACCTGCCATGCGGCGACAGCGCCACCCGTCAACAACAGCAACGCGACGATCTTCTTCATCTAGTGCTCTGCCACTACTCCAGCGGCCGGATCCAGATGTTGCGGAAGCGGACGGGCTGACCGTGGTCCTGGAGCTTGATGGGAAGCTTATCGGCATGCGCCTGATAGGCAGGACGCTGCTGGTGCGCGGTGGGCCCGGACAGTTCGACGTTGTCCTGGACGAGAACACCGTTATGCAGAACAGTGACGCGCGCCGGGCTTGTGACCTTGCCGCTTTCATCGAAGCGGGGTCCATGGAAGACAATGTCATAAGTCTGCCACTGCCCTGGAGGACGTGAAGCGTTTACCAAGGGCGGATGCTGCCCGTACACGGCGGCTGCCTGTCCGTCGGCATAGGTCCGGTTGTCGTGAGAGTTGAGTACCTGCACCTCGTAGCTGTTCATCAGGAAGACGCCGCTGTTGCCGCGATGCTGGCCCTCACCCTCGGCCGGAAGCGGAGCCGCCCACTCGATATGGAGCTGGCAGTCGCCGAATCCCTGCCTGGTTACAATGCTGCCGGTGCGGCTGACTACTTCCATATAGCCGTTTTCGACCTTCCATGGCGCCGGTCCGCCCCTTTCCGCCTCCCACTGGGAGAGATCCTGGCCTCCAAACAGCACGATAGAGTCCGAAGGTGGGCGGGCGGCTGCATCTTGCGCGGCCGGGCCCGGATCGGCCAGCGGCGGGACCGGGCGATCCATGTCATGAATCTTCCATTTGTCCATATCCCCTCCAGCGTACAGGACCGCCGCACCGGCGATGACGGCTGCGGCCCAGAAAACGGCTGATAATTGTCGGCGAGTACACGTCTGAGTGCTCATAGATGACTCCTTGTTTGAATATCCCCATGCCGTGGTAACGCGAAATCGTACCAATTTTGCAATAGCGCCGCACGAGGGTCAAGGAGAATGGTGCCTTCAGAGCGGCGGAGGCTCGGGAATCCAGGCGTAGCTCTTGAGGTCAAGAGTGCCGTTGGGCTGGAATTCGATGCCTTCGCGCTCGAGCAGCGCCTGCTGCAGTCCCGGAGGCAGGTAGAGTAGCCGTTCAGTCGAACAGCCTCCTCGAGAATTCACCACCCGATGCCAAGGAACATTCTCGGGACACTTGTTCATGGCCCAGCCCACGGCACGGGCCGTCAACGGCTCCACATAAACAGCAATCTGCCCGTAGGTCATCACCCGGCCAGCCGGGATTTCTCTGACCAGCCGGTAGACCTTTTCCCAGATAGTATCTCGGGTCATCATTTAGAAATTAATCACAAAGAGCAGAAAGGCACAATTTGTTTTTGTGCCGTTGTGTTTTGAGCTTGTTGCCGGATGCCTGTTCCACTAAGATCTCTGAGCTATGTCGCCCTTCCTGGTTCTGATTGCCGGAATTCTCTTCATTATCGTTTCAATCGTTTTCTTAAAAATTCACCCCTTTATCGCCTTGATTCTGGCAGCGATTCTGGTGGGCCTGATTTCGCCCGTCCCTTTGGCTGGGGACGGTACGGTTCCCGGCGTCGGACAGGCAGTGCAGGCAGTGGAACTGACAGCCGTTGAGTTTGGCTCCACGGCTGCGGCGATCGGAATCGTAATCGCCCTGGCTGCCGTGATCGGGCAGTGCCTGATGGATAGCGGCGCGGCCGACAAAATTACGCGGCGCGCCCTGGCTGTATTCGGCGAAAAAAGGTCCCCCCTGGCTTTGCTCTCCAGCGGCTACATCCTCGCGATTCCGGTTTTCTTCGACACGGTATTTTTTCTATTGATTCCCCTGGCCCGCGCCCTGAGAGTGCGGACTGGCAAGAACTACGTGCATTATGTGATGGCCATCGGCGCCGGAGGCGTGATCACGCATTCCCTGGTCCCTCCCACTCCAGGCCCTCTGCTCATGGTGGCGGCCCTGCCGGGGCTAAGCCTAGGGACAGCCATTGGTCTGGGTTTCCTCCTGGGGATCGGGCCGGCCCTTGTCGCCGGGACGTTCTTCGCTTCGTATATCAACCGCAAAGTGAATATCCCCTTTCGTGAGGTGGCAGGCTCTTCCCAGGCTGAATTGCAGGCCATTGTCGATCGGCCGGAAGGCCATCTCCCGGGTTTTTTCTTCTCCATCCTTCCGGTGCTGCTTCCGGTCGCGCTGATTACAGGCGACACCATTCTGCAGAGCTTCCAGGCCTCGAGTGAACTGGCCTTATCACCCGGTTTGCTGCAAGCCAGCTCTTTTCTGGGCAATAAGAACGTGGCGCTGTTTCTGGGGACCTTCTTCGCAATTGGTCTTTTGATGCGTCACAAGAAGTTGAGCCTTCAGCAGCTCCAGGACCGGCTCGAGCCGGCCATGCTCAGCGCCGGAATCATCATTCTGATTACCAGCGCCGGGGGAGCTTTCGGCAAGATGCTGGCGCGCACCGGAATCAGTGAAGCGCTCCAGCAAACGACCGGAGATTTCGGTGGACAGGGAGTCTTTTACATCCTGCTGGCTTTCGGTCTGGCCTCCACAATGAAGATCGCCCAGGGCTCGGGGACGGTAGCCATGATCACCACTTCGGCCATGATGGCCGCCATCCTGGGACAGGGAACGACCCTTCCCTTCCATATCATTTACATCTTTGCGGCCATCGCCTTCGGCTCCCTGGTCGTGTCCTGGATGAATGACAGCGGCTTTTGGGTGGTCGGAAAGATGAGCGGATTCACCGAAAAAGAAACTCTGACCGTATGGACGCTTCTGCTCGCCTTCATCGGCATTTGCGGGCTGATCGAGGTTCTGTTCCTGAGTTGGCTGTTTCCTCTGGCGTGAACTGGTGTGAGCTGGCGTGAGCTGGCGTGAGAATGTGCGGCTCGTTGTATAATTGCTGTTGTATAATTCCTCACATGAAGAAAGTAAACCAATCTCAACTCACGCGCCGCAGTTTCATGGGCAGCATGGCCGCGGCAAGCACCTTTGCTCTTGCCCGTGCCCAGGAGGGAAGGCCTCAGCGTCGCCAGACCATACAGCCGCAGGCGCCGGACGGACGGCCTCTCAAGGCGGGACTGATCGGCTGCGGCGGCCGGGGAACGGGCGCAGCGACGAATTTTCTGGACGCAGCTCCGAATCTTCAGATCGTCGCTCTGGCCGATACCTTCCAGGACCGCGTCGATCGCACGCGGCAGTATCTGAAGGAGCAAAGAGGGCAGGAGATCTCGGAGGCACGCTGTTTCGTCGGTTTTGACGCTTACCAGAAGCTGATCGATTCCGACGTTGATGTCGTACTGCAGGCAACTCCCCCTCATTTTCGGCCCCAGCATTTTGTGGCGATCGTGGAGGCAGAAAAGCATGCCTTTTTGGAGAAGCCACTGGGAGTGGATCCCGTGGGGGCCCGCCAGATCATGCAGACGGCCGAAAAAGCCAAATCCAAGGGGCTGAGTGTGATGACCGGGACCCAGTTGCGACGCGACCTGGGCCGCATCGAGGCCTACAAGCGCGTGCAGGACGGAGCTATCGGCGATGTCCTGGCCATCCGCTGCATCCGAAATCAGGGAGCCCTCTGGTACCGGGACCGCCAGGAAGGCTGGTCGGACATGGAGTACATGATCCGGGACTGGGTGAACTGGACCTGGCTGTCCGGTGATTTCATCGTCGAGCAGTTTATTCACCAACTCGACCAGATCAACTGGTTCATGGGATCACACCCGATCGCCGCCGTCGGGATGGGTGGACGGGCGCGCCGGCCCACCGGTGACCAGTACGATTTCTTCGCCGTGGATTACGAGTTCCCTGGTGGAGTTCACATGCAAAGCACGACTCGGCAGCTCAATGGCTGCACTAACGTGCGGGCCGAAATGCTCATCGGAACCAAGGCAGCCTGCGACTGCACGGGAAAGCTTTACGACCTCGATGGCAAGCTGGTCTGGCAGTATGAGGGGCCGGAAAACAATCCCATCGTGCAGGAGCATGTCGATCTTGTGGCGGCCATCCGCTCCGACAAGCCTGTCAACACGGTCAAGGAGACGGCCATTTCCACGCTGGTAGCGGTCATGGGAAGAGATTCCGCTTACAGCGGAGACGAGGTTCGCTGGGACGACCTGGTCAACTCACAGGTTCGCCTCGGACCCACCGAGTATGCCATGGGACCTGTGGCCATCGAAGCGACCCCGCCCGTTCCGGGAGTGGACCAGGGTGCACCCAGACGAGCATAAGCGGTGCCACGGATTTCACGAATTGATGCTGCTTATTCTGTGTCCCGTGTAATCCGTGGCCACTCGCTTAGTGTTTGTGCGCGGGGACGACTCGGTTTAAAGCCTGCAGGAAAGGCTGAACCGTCGGCTGGCTGGAAACTTTCTTATCCACCAGGATGTCGGTTCCCGAGACCCCCGAGCCGTAAACCTTTTCATTGGCGCTGTCGTCAATCGTGATAGCCGCACCGTCCAGAGCCACACCCGCAAACAGTCCCTTGGCGCGTGAATAAGAGTAAATGCTTGAGTTCAAGGTAATGTCCGTGCTGCCCTGAGCCGTCCGCCCAACCGGTCCGGCCGCCACAGAAGCATCAGCTCCCAGCGTAACTTTGCCTTTCAGTAGCGGCTTCAGTCCATCCTCATTGGTAAAGACCAGCACCAGATCCGTGGCGCTCACGCCGATTTGGAATCCGACACTCCCGCCTCCAATGCTGACGAAAGAAGGAGCTGTCCAGTTGCCTTGAGAGTCCCGCGAGGCGATCAGGCCCTTGCCGTAGCGGCCGCCTAAGCCAAGGGCTCCCTTGACCACGTGCGGGATAACGGCAATGGCATGGGCGCGCTCCAGCAGATCCTTGGGAATGCCTTTCTCGGGCACATCCATGATTTCGACCAGCACGTCGGCAGCTTTCTGAGCCCTCTCCCGTTCATCTTCGACATCCGCGGCCGGCGTCGCCGGCACGAAAGCCGCCATCAATAAGAACAACAATATAGCTAAAGACCTCTTAGTCAGATCCATTTGAACCTCCTGTTCTCTTCGATTTTAGCCCATCCGAGGCGCCGATTGAAGCCAGCGACAAAATCACCCATCCAGATTCCGCACGGCTGTCTCAATCTCACGCGCGATCTCCCGATAATCCTGCCGGCCCTCAAAGCGGAGAGGCTTTCCGATTGACATCCGAACCGGACCGGCCTCAGGCCAGTTATGGTGAATCGAGTACACCTCAAAGAGACCATCGAGCCGGATCGGTACAACCGGCACGCGCAAGCGCGCTGCCATCAGCCCGATGCCTGACTTGAAGGACATCATTTTCCCGCCGGGAGATCGCTCCCCTTCTGGAAAGACCAAAGGACAATAGCCCCGCTCGATCAACTCTCCGGTATATTGGAGCGACTGGCGCACACCTCCCAACTCACGAGCCAGGGGATAAGTATTAAACAGGCTTACCGCCAGGTAATACTGAAGCCCGGCAACAAGGGTTTCCCTCCACGAGAATCGCTCCGGTTTAAAATAAGCCCTGAAGAATTCCGGCATCATCGCCGGGGCCAGGCGCTTCCGCCAGCGAGAAGGCAGTCCGTTATAGACGGCGACCGTGTCCAAGTGGCTCTCATGATTGGCGGCGAAAATGAGCGGGGGACTGACCGCCTGCAAATGCTGGAGCCCCTGCACCCTGAAGTCCATGTAATGGCCAAACAGCGGCAGAATGAATCCGCGCATAGCCGCCCTGCGCAAGCCTCGAATCGGCAGCGAGCGGCTCCAGCGAGGCGGCCTGACCGGCTTGGCGTCCCGCGCCGGCTCCTCTCCCTCAGGGGCTGCTTTTTCAACGGCCGGCCGGCCATCAGCTTGCCCGATCCATTCTCTCAACTGGCCGACGGTGGAAATCTCGGCAAAAGCTGCCTCCTCCAGCCCAACGCCGTACCGGTCTTCCAGCCGGGCCAGCAAATCGACCCGGTCCAGAGAAGACAGGCCGAGGTCTTCGGTTAAGCGGGTGTCATTTTTTATTTCCGAGGCTTCTTTTCCGCTGACCCGAGATAAGATACCTTCCAGTGGCTGGCCCCTTGCGGTCTCGTCTCTGATGGGCTGGTCAGGGCGGAGAGGCTGGTCGGAGCTGATCCGCTGGGCGACCTCTCTCCGTTTGACTTTCAGAGTCGAGGAGGTCCTGGGAAAATCCTCTTCCGGCCAAATGGACCAGTCGCGTATCCGCTGGTGCGACTCGAGCCTTTGATTAGCTTTCCGCACGAGCTCTCCGGCGTCCGCAGCGGGGTCCTTCAAGATCAACACCGCGTGAACCTGCTCTTCGCCGTTCTTGAAAAACCCGATCACCGCGCTCTCTTTGACTTCCGGCAAATCATTTAGCGCTGCCTCGACATCCTGCGGATGGACGTTTAGGCCTTCGGAGGTGACAATCACGTCCTTCTTGCGGCCCTTGTAATAGAGCCGGCCCTCCTCGTCTATCTCGCCGATATCCCCGGTGTGAAACCAGCCCCCTTCGAAGGCTTCCTCCTGCTCCTCCGGCCGGACCCCCAGGTACTCCATGACGACGCTATCGCCGCGGACCAGGATTTCTCCGTCTTCGGCAATCTCGACTTCCTGGCCTTCCAGGACCTTGCCCAGAGATCCCCGCCGCGACCGAAAGGGGTGGTTGACGGAAACCACCGGACTCGTCTCGGTGAGTCCGTAGCCTTGAATCACGAGAAAGCCCAGTCGTGACCAGAAGTCTTCGATTTCGGGTTCCAGCCGCGCGCCTCCGACTGTGAACGCCCAGAACTTCCAGCCCAAGGCTCTGTGTACCCTTCTGTAGCGCCACCAGCGCAAGGCGATATTCAGGATTCCCTTCCCTGAAGGTGGATTTTCCGGCGTGTCGAACCGCCGGCGAACGCTCTCACTCAGGCTCTTCAAAAGGCGTGGAACTGAAACCATGACGGATACTCTTTCCCGGCGAATCGCTTCCATAACCGCTCCCGCATTCAGTTCGGTCATAAACACGGCCGCTCCGCCCAGAACGGGCGGGATGAACAAACCCAATGACTGGCCGAACATATGGCTGAGCGGGAGCATTTCCAGAATGCGGATGGGCTGAAAGGGCCAGGCAACTCTCTTGTATCGGTCGATCTCACGCTTGAAGGGGGTCAGATTGGCGCAGATGTTCTTGTGGCGGTGGACGACTCCTTTGGGATTGCCCGTGGTTCCGGAGGTGTATACGATCTCAACCACGTCTTCGGGCCAGACCTCAACTGGGTTGAGTTGGCCGGCCTCCTCCAGACTGTCTAATTCGGTAAAGGGAATCGCTTCGATGTCCACTTCATGAGTCTCCACGGCTTGACCGAAGACCATCAGCCTGGCCTGAGCTTCTTCCTGGATGCGCTGAACCAGACGCGGCGAGGAGCGATAGTCGATCGGGATGACTTCTATTCCCTGGGAAACCGCCGCCCAGAAAGCGCATACCCACTCCGGACAATTCTCACCCCAGAGGATGAGACGGTCTCCTTTTTGGAATCCTTGACGGTTTAAGTAAGAAGCAAAGGCAGCAATTCGGGAGGAGAGATCACGATAGGACCAGGTCCAGGTGCGGAAGCCATTGTAAAAGCGGACAGCCTCCCGGCCATCCAGGCGCCTGATTTCAGGCAGAAGCTCCAGAAGGGTTTGCATTAAGTATCATTTTAAAGCCCATTCCGGTTCAGGGGTAATCTGGGGGGCAGGCTTGGGACCAGGGTCAGGACGGCCGCTGCCTTCCAGCCGGCTGATAGCCCGCACAGCCATGTCATGGTCACAGAGAATCTGACAGGAGAGTCTCACGCCCTGCAGTCCGCGTTCTGCCAGCTTCTGCTTCTCCGCCGTCGTCATCTCCTCCGGCTCGCCTTCGATGAACTCGACTCTGCAGGTGGTGCACCGGGCATTGCCGCCGCAGGCGTGCAGCACGTCAACGCCGGCGTCTTCTTCGATCGCCAGGACTAGGCGTTTGCCGGTAGGGACTTCGACAGTAGTAAATCCTTCAACAGCCAGGTTGGGCATCTCTGTTCCTCTCCTTACTGCTCTCAACTGGGCTGATTCAACTCAGCACGTCGGCAGCTATCAGACAGAGCAGCGCGGCGTAGAAAACCGGCTGCCTGCAAATTACTTTAACCGTTTTGGGATGAGCCGAGAAGAGCCATTCCAATCGATTAAAGCCCTGGGGCGGAGGCATGAAAATACTGGTGACCATCATCGAGCCGAGCAGCGCCATACCTTCCATGGAAAGAAAAAGCACCAGAAAATCGGATCCACCGAATAACTCGATGGAAGAAATCAGAGCGCTGGCGGCTACTGCCAAAAAGCTGAAGAGCAGAGAAAGCTCGCTGCCTGAGAAAGTCGTCTCATTGTGCATAGTCGGCGCTATGATAATACACAAGCCCGAACAGTTCGAGTGATCGTACTGACATCCAGGGGTCCCGGTAAATGTCAGCACCAGCAGTCCGGTTGAAAACGACGGGCCGGGTCGCTATATTGTCCCCTTACCCCCTGGTGGCCGGGAGCAGGAGCATATGGAATGGCTTACGTTGATTTAGCGACACTCAGGCGCAGGGGCTTCGCCGAGACGACCAGGAAAGATTTCTGGTGGGTGCAGCCGCTGGTGATTTTCCTCGCACTATCCGGTTTCATCGTGTATGCCACCTGGGCGGCTTTCGAGGGCGAGCATTTTCACTCGGGACCTTACCTCTCACCGTTTTACTCCCCCCTGCTCTTTGGAGAAGGGGATGCCTGGTTTGGTCCCAAGCCGCAGTGGTACCCGAACTGGTTGATCTGGTCGCCGGCTTTGTGGATATTGTGGATGCCGGGGGGCTTTCGTCTGACCTGCTACTACTACCGGGGAGCCTACTACAAAGCTTTCTGGGCAGATCCGCTGTCCTGCGCCGTAGGCGAGCCGCGCAGCGGCTACCGGGGCGAGCGCTCCTTTCCTTTGATTCTGCAGAACATCCACCGCTATTTTCTGTATGTGGCCCTTCTTTTTTTAGTCATTCTGTCCTGGGACGTTTGGGTGGCCCTGTGGTGGCCAGACCCCGTCACCGGCGAGGTCTCGTTCGGCCTCGGCCTGGGGACGCTGGTGCTGGCTGTTAATGTGGTCCTTCTGGGTGGCTACACATTAGGTTGTCACTCCCTGCGCCACCTGGTGGGTGGATACGTCGATCAACTCTCACTCTTTCCGGCTCGCAAGAAGGCTTATGACTGCGTAAGCTGCCTGAACCGCCGGCACATGGCCTGGGCCTGGATGAGCCTGTTCTGGGTGGCTTTTTCCGACTTTTACGTCCGGATGTTGTCCATGGGAGTCTGGACTGACTGGAGGATCTTTTAATGGGCCAGTATCAGGCCCATGAACACGACGTCCTGATCATTGGAGCAGGCGGCGCCGGCCTGAGGGCTGCCATTGAAGCCTCAGCCGCGGGAGTGTCGGTCGGGGTAATCTGTAAGTCCCTTCTGGGCAAGGCCCACACCGTCATGGCTGAGGGCGGAATGGCGGCGGCTCTGGCCAATGTGGACGACCGCGATAATTGGAAAGTTCACTTTGCCGACACCATGCGCGGCGGCCAGTACCTCAACAACTGGCGCATGGCCGAGTTGCATGCCCGGGAAGCTCCGGGGCGAGTGCGAGAACTCGAAGCCTGGGGCGCCCTTTTTGACCGCACGCATGATGGACGCATCCTCCAGCGCAATTTCGGTGGGCACAAGTATCCGCGCCTGGCCCATGTAGGTGACCGCACCGGCCTGGAGATGATCCGAACGCTGCAGGACCACGGCATCCACCGTGGAATTCAGTTCTATATGGAATGCACCGTGATCAAGCTGCTCAGGGACGGCGACCGCATAGCGGGCGCATTCGGCTACGATCGCGAGCGGGGCCGCTTCATGCTCTTTCCGGCCAAAGCCGTTATCCTAGCCACCGGAGGCGCCGGCAAGGCCTTCAAGATTACCAGCAATAGTTGGGAGTACACGGGCGACGGCCATGCTCTAGCTTACGACGCCGGCGCCCAGCTGATTGACATGGAATTCGTCCAGTTCCACCCGACAGGCATGGTGTGGCCTCCCAGCGTTCGCGGCATCCTGGTCACTGAGGGGGTAAGAGGAGACGGCGGCATCCTGCTCAACAAGGAAGGTCGCCGCTTCATGTTTGACGACATTCCTGCCTCATACCGCGAGCAGACTGCGGACAATCCGGAAGAGGGCTGGAGGTACACCCAGGGAGACAAGAACGCCCGCCGTCCTCCCGAGCTTCTGACCCGCGATCACATCGCCCGGTGCATTGTGCGGGAGGTCAAAGAAGGCCGGGGCAGCCCGCACGGGGGAGTCTTTCTCGATATTGCCTGGATTAAGGAAAAGCTGCCTGATGCCACCCAGTACATCAGGAAGAAGCTACCCAGCATGTACCACCAGTTCAAGCAACTGGCCAATATCGATATTACTGAAGAGGCCATGGAAGTTGGTCCAACAACCCATTACATCATGGGAGGAGTTCGGGTGGACGCCGATACGCAGATGTCCACGATCCCGGGACTCTTCGCCGCCGGAGAATGCGCGGCGGGACTGCACGGCGCCAACCGCCTGGGAGGCAACTCGCTTTCGGATCTTCTGGTCTTCGGCAAACGAGCCGGTGAATTTGCCGCCCGGTTTGCCCGCGATAACGGCTCTCTCGCCCTCAACGATGACGAGGTCGAGACGGCAGCCCGCCAGGCCATCGAGCCCTTTGAGCGAAGCTCGACAGGCAAGGACGTGGAGAACCCTTACGCCGTCCAGCAGGACCTTCAGGAGATGATGCAGGACCTGGTGGGGATCGTGCGGCGGGAGGAAGAAATGACCCAGGCCCTTGAAGAAATCAAGATGCTCAGACAGCGTGCTGGGCGCGTGGCGGTCAGCGGCAACCGGGAGTACAATCCAGGCTGGCACACCTCGCTCGATCTCTCCTGTCTGCTGACTATATCCGAGGCGATCACCCGCGCCGCCCTGGAGCGCAAAGAAAGCCGCGGAGCCCAATTCCGCGAGGATTACCCCGAGAAAGACCCGGCCTACGGTAAAATTACCCTAGTAATTCGCAAGCAGGCCGACGGCGGGATGGAAGTCCGGAGTGAATCGATCCCCGAGCTTCCGGCGGAGCTGAAGCAAATCATCGAGGAGATGAAGTAGTGACTACTTTCAGGATCTGGCGCGGCGATGCCCAGGGCGGGCAGTTTGTGGATTACTCAACCGAAGTCTCTGAAGGCATGGTGGTGCTCGACGCCGTCCATCAAATACAGGCGGAAACGGCTAACGACCTGGCCGTCCGCTGGAACTGCAAGGCCGGCAAGTGCGGCTCCTGCTCGGCCGAAGTGAACGGAAAGCCGAAACTCATGTGCATGTCGCGGCTGAGCGACCTGCCCCTGGACAAAGCCGTGATCATCGAGCCGATGAAGGCTTTTCCAGTCATCAAAGACCTGGTGACGGACGTCTCCTGGAACTTCCGGGTTAAAAGAGAGATAAAGCCTTTCAAGCCGCGCAAACCTGACGCTCCGGACGGCACCTGGCGTATGTCTCAGGAGGACGTCGAGCGCGTGCAGGAATTTCGCAAGTGCATTGAGTGTTATCTCTGCCAGGACGTCTGCCACGTGCTGCGCGATCATCACCTGCACGACCGCTTCATCGGACCCCGTTATTACACCCATCTGGCCGCCCTGGAAATGCACCCGCTGGACGTGGAGGATCGAACCGTAGAGCTGTCCAAGACGCAGGGCATCGGCTTGTGCAATATCACCAAGTGCTGCAGCAAGGTCTGTCCAGAGGAGATCACAATTACCGACAATGCGATCATTCCGCTCAAGGAGCGCGTGGTCGATCAGGTCTATGACCCGGTCACGAAGTTTTTTCGGATCTTTAGCTGGCGAAATCGGAGGGGGCCAGAC
>JBOGJG010000317.1:0-3749 GCA_050747825.1 Acidobacteriota bacterium
GTGCAAATTTGTGCCAGTCTCTCCCACAACAACAATAAACATGCGGTTCTGGGGGGCAATTACGTGCGTGTCACCTTATTCTCTTATAATGGGTGGAGTGGGGCTGTCTCTCTTTTCAATCACGTTGCTGCTTGCTGTCGCTCCCCTTTTATCAATTGCACAGGACCCCGAAGAAAAGCTCCAGGATCTGCCCGTCCTGCAGAGCCAGCTCCCCATGCCGGTTCCAAAGGTTTTCCGATCGGAAGCGCCAGGCTCCTCGCCAGGTCTCAAAGAAATCGCCGTCGTTCAACTGTCCGAGCAAAGGACTCCCAAGCTTGATCCGGAAGGCCGTTATACTTTTTCCGCTCGCGAGGCGCCCCTCAAGGATGTCTTGATGGCCCTGGCTGAAGCATCTTCACTCAATTTTGTAATCGACCCCGAAATCACAGGTACCGTGACTCTCGATCTTAAGGACGCGCCGCTCGATCGGGTATTGGAGGTCATCCTGCGCCCTTTTGAGGCTGAATTCAAAGTGCTGGGAAACTTCGTCCTGATTCAGCCCATTCAGGTCGAAACTCGGGCCTTTCAACTCAATTATCTCAACATGAACCGCAGTTCCTCCCGGGCCCTGAGCGCCTCTTCCTCCGGAGGTTCCGGCGGCTTTGGCGGCGGATTCGGAGGCGCCCAAATCGGGGGAGTCTCCGGGGGCGGAGTTTCAGGCGCCCAGGGTATCGGCGGCTTTGGCGGCGGTGGAGGTATCGGCGGCGGCGGAAGCTCCGCGTCTGTTTCCTCCTCAACACAGCAGGATCTGTTTACAAATTTGGAAACCGAGCTAACAGAGCTGTTGACGCCGGAGGTTGGCTCCGTTTCCGTCAATCAGCACTCGGGTCTTGTCCTGGCCACCGATTACCCTCAGGTCCTTGATCAAATCGCCCTTTACCTGGAAACGATCGAGAATATTGTCCAGCGGCAAGTCACGATCGAGGCCCGAGTCTTGGAGGTGACACTCCGCCAGAATGCCGCTTTTGGAATAAATTTCCAGAATCTGGCCAATAGCCTGCAAATTCGGCAGAATCTATCGCCCGGCTCCGGAACCTTCAGTGTCGGAGTGACAGAGCAGGACTTTAATGCTGTGATCAATTTCCTGGAAAATTTCGGGAAGGTCGAGGTGCTGTCCAGCCCGCACATTACCACCATGAACAACAGCACCGCCATTATTCGAGCCGGCACGCAGGACGTGTTTTTCCAAACCGCCACTCAGGTTTCCGAATCAGGCCAGCTACTCCAAACCGTCACGACTCCCGTCCCCATCACTGAGGGAGTTCTCCTGGATGTCACGCCCCAGATCAGCTCCGACGGTTTCATTACGATGAATATTCAGCCCAGCGTGACGGAGCGGACCGGCCAGGCCACTTCCCGTTTTGGGGATACCTTCCCCATCCTGAGTGTCCGGGAGACCAACACCGTGGTTCGGGTTCAAGAAGGAGAGACGATCGTGATCGCCGGTCTCATCGAAGACAGTATCGATCTGAATATCGACAAGGTCCCCGTGCTGGGTGATATTCCGGTTCTGGGACGGCTGTTCCGGCGGACCACTCGAGAAAAGCGCAAAACAGATTTGGTGATCATGCTGTGTCCCAAGATTTTACGCGTGGACCAGGTTCAAGATTTTACAGAGGAAATGATGGAGCAGCATAATCGGATCAAGGCCACGGAGGTCCAATAGGTGTATCAGGAATTTTATCAATTGTCGGAAAAGCCATTTAGCCTTTCGCCTAATCCAAAATACCTCTATTTCAGCGAGTCGCACCAGCGGGCCTTTAATCTCATCCGATATGGAATCCATGAGAGAGAGGCTTTTATCGTCATTACGGGAGATGTCGGGACCGGGAAAACGACTCTATGCCGTGCCGTCCTGGAGACCCTGGATCAGAATATCCTGACGGCGCTGGTCCTCAATCCGTTCCTTTCCGATGAGGATCTCCTGAAGTTGATTCTGCGGGATTTCGGCGTTATTCCAGCCGCTGCCGGCCTGTCTACAGAATTCAAGCCTTCCACGAATGATCTGATTCAAGCCTTGCACCAGATGCTGCTGTCTTTGCAAAAAGTAAATGCCAAAGCGGTTCTGGTGATCGATGAGGCGCAGAATTTACCGCTTCAGACGTTGGAGCAGATCCGCATTCTCTCAAACCTGGAGAGCGCTTCCGAGAAGTTGCTCCAGGTCATTCTGGTCGGGCAACCGGAACTGGACAGCATTCTGAATTCATCCAAACTTCGCCAGCTTCAGCAGAGAGTCTCTATCCGGTTTCAGCTCAGTCCGCTCTCCAAGGCGGATATTCAACCTTATATTTACCACCGTCTGGCTGTGGCTGGATGCCGGAAGCATGTCACATTTACCCCCGGCGCTTTAAGGCTCATCTCCAAACATACTCAGGGAATTCCGAGGTTGATCAACCTGATTTGCGACCGCAGTCTGATGGGCGGCTACGCTATTTCCGCCCTTCGAATCGATCGATTTATCGTGAAACAGGCTCTCAATGCGCTCAATATCCGGCCTCCGCGGTCCTATTCTCATCCGAATGCCCGGTCTGGTTGGCGGAGGGGACTGTGGCTGACTTCTCATGAAAGAATCTGACCGCTATGTTCTGGAAAGCTTCGGATTTCAGACCCAACCCAGGCGCCTGCGGGGAAAAATCATCGGAACCATACTCTCGGGAGTGCTGCTGTTTCTCCTGGTGAGCCTCTATCAATGGTTCTTTCGGGTGGCCGCAATGCCGCCGGAGTTTTCCAGGCCGGAAGCCGGGGGCGGGAGGCCGCAAGTTTCAAGGCCAGAGCCTCGAGAACCCAGGCCGGAGGCCCCAGACCCGAGGCCTGAGGATTTAAGTCCCGGTCCTCCTGCCGCCGACCTGGGGGCTGATTCCGCCGGAGAACTAAGTCAGCCAGCTAAAAGTACAACATCCGAGCCGGTGCAGCCGCCCCCGGAACCCCTGGCTCCCGCCTCCGACCTTTCGGTCCAAGCCTCAATCCTCGATCCTCCGGCCTACGGCCTGCAGCCTCAAGCCTCCCGCCTCGATCCTCCGGTCGAAGATCCCCAGCCGCCACAGGAGACAACTGCTCCGGCCTCCGAAAGGTACCCTCTGGGTGCGCCTCCGGCCTCGCAGCCGGCTCGGCGTAAAGCTGCCTCCGAACCGTTTCAGCTTGCGCTGTACTATCAGAAGGTGGGGGATTGGCCCAATGCCATCAAGATCTACCTCAATATCCTGGATAAGGAGCCGCTGAACTATCAGGCTCATGACAATCTCGGTCTGGTTTACCAGTATTTGTCCCGTTTTAGCGAAGCGGCGGACGAACACCGGAAGGCAATACTGATCCAACCCGATTACGTTTCGGGCTTTAACAATTTAGCTGTCGCCCTCTTTCAAGATGAGAAAATCGATGAGGCCATATCTATTCTTCAGGATGGAATGGCCATCGCCCCTCGAGATGCCGGGCTGAACACGAATCTGGGCTTGGCTTACAAGAAAAAGGGCGACTTGGAGGCGGCGCAGCAAGCTTTCTTGAACGCACTGCGATTCGACCCGGATCACGCCGAGAGTCATTACAATCTCGGTTTGCTTTACGAAGAAATGGGTGAGTTGGAGAAAGCCCGGAATCATTATCAGGCCTTCTTACGCACGGCCGATGAACGCTATCTCTACCTGTCCGCCGAAGTTCGCCGCCATATAAAGTCTTTAAAGTAAGCAGTGGGGCGTGACTTAAAAATTAAGCGC
>JBOGJG010000318.1:0-20431 GCA_050747825.1 Acidobacteriota bacterium
TGGCTTTGTTGCTCCTCGGTCCCATATTCCCGATATGCTCCCTCGTCGCGCCTCGCCATCAGACCGCACCCATAGGGTACCCGGCTCGCGACGATAGCGCACTTATTTATGTTACGAAGCACTAGGCAAGATCATTGAGGGCGTCGAAACTCCATCTGCAGGAGGCCTGCCACAAAGTCCAGCAGATCGGACCTTGCGCGCGCGACCTCCGTCAGCTTCTGGGGGTCTTGCGCCCGCCAGCAAAGCTCAGCCAGAGACGGGCAGTGAAGCTCTTCCCGTCTAACATTGCCCAGATGCCGTAGAAAGAACTCAATCGCTTCCTCGAAACGTTCCAGCCGCGCCATAAATCCTACCACGATCTGGGCGGGATAATTGCCGAAGCGGAGTGGATCGGCCTGAGACAACTTGTCGCGAAAGTAGGTGACGGCCTCCTCTACATTTTCGCCCAGCAGCGCCCTGACATACACATCATAATCTCGATAGCCCTCATCAAACGGTGGATGCTCGCGCGGCTGAAACATGCGTGCCAGACGGCTGCCATAATTCGTCAGATCAGCAAGCAAAGCCAGTGTTTCCCGGTCATCAAATTCCAGGGCAAACTGAACGACCGAGGCCAGGTGGCTGCTGTCGATGTAGTAGGCATTGTGCTCGAAAAGCCAATGCCGTCCCGAAATCAATTCCGGAATGCTCGTGCTCTCGGGCCGCTTCCCTTCCCGGCGCGCGACGGCAAGCCTCAAGTTCTCGGCCAGTTCACGATGTAGCGCTCGCACGAGAAGCCTGATGCAATCCTCCTTCCCCTGGCAACTCGGGTTACGGCCGAAATTGGTGATTGCCTGACAAAAACCATAGTGCTCGAGGATCAGCTCAATTCCCTTCCTGGGATGAGCTCCTTCCTGAAGAGCAATCTCAACCAGGGCGTCCACCTCTTCCCGAGTTTTTCCTTTAACATCACAGGCTTCGAGGGCGGCTGCGACAGGTCCAATCTCTCCGATGGCGTGAAAATAGGGCCAAGCCTGCGGGATCTCACCGTCCTTCAAGAAGAGCTCACCCACATGTCGAGCGACTGCGACGTAAGCCCGCTCGTATTCCAGTCCTACTTTTCCGCGGATATCATCCAGGGAATGAGTCCAGATGAGCGGAAGGCCGAGTTCATGGCGTTTCCTCATCAAGAGGGCTTCAAAAAGCAGCCGGTACTTCTTCTCTTCCTGGAAGCTCCGAATGAGCAGCTCAAAAACAGCCTGGGCGCCACCGGAACGAAGGGCCCGTTCCAACATATGGAAGACATGCTCGTTCGGCTTCGGCTTGTTCACCCTGTAACGCCTCAATCAGGCTAGGAGCGCCTTGACACCGCTGTTTACTCGATCTCTTCGATTTCCGAGACTTTGACGGAATCTTCCTGAAATTCCCCGGTGACCTTTACTTCCAGCCGCTCCATTTTCTGAGTGCCTTTGGCAATCTGTACGGCCTTCTCATCGCCCGATTCATCGAACTTGTAGAAATTGCCCTCCGATACAATGCCGAAGCCGGTTGCCAGGCAGTTGGCCATGAGGGCGCATGCCACTTTGTGATGGGCTGCTTGTTCGGGATTTTTGGCACTCATCTCGCCGCACATGGCGTCAATGAGAATACCGGTTTTAGTGGCTTCTTGGGCAAAAAGAGGGGGAATACCGGCAAACAAAGTCAAAACTAAAATGGCATGGCTAGTCGTCATTTTCTTCTCCTTTTTAATCGTACCCGATCTCGATGAGAACACGCATACTCATTATCACCAGGCCAACGCGTAGGCATCGACACGCGGATCAGCACCCGCGCTCAGCAGGCCGGTTGCCGGGTCAATAACGATAGCCGCATTGTGGCCCAGCGACCAGGGTTCGACCACCCTCAGATCATGCCCCTTCTCTCGCAGCGACTCCCGGACTGCCTCCGGAATCCGCTCCTCCAGGGCCAGGTCCCCGGGATACATACTGTGCGGAAAAACCGAAGAGGGGAAACTGCGCGTTGACCATCGGGGCGCCTCGATCGCCTGCTGGACGTTCATTCCAAACTCTACAATGTTCAAAAAAGTTTGCAAGGTCCGCTGGCATTGATCATCTCCTCCGGGACTTCCCATGACCATAGCCGGCCGGCCGTCTCTGAGTATCAAGGTAGATGTCAGTGTACTGCGAGGACGACGCCCCGGCTCCAGCACGTTGGCGTGGCCAGAAACAAGGGAAAAGTAGTCGCCTCGGCAGTTGAGGATAAACCCGAGGTCAGCCATAACGAGACCAGTCCCGAATCTATCGTGCAGGCTGGGAATAAAAGAGACGACATTGCGGTCCTTATCGACTACGCAGACGTAGCTCGTATCTCCTGCATGATCTCCCCTCTCGATCCAGTCGATGTCAATAGGTCGGTTGGCCGGCTGCATACCGGCCATGAAGTTTTCAGGCACACCCGGACGAAACTCCTGGGAGGCCCTCCCGGAATCGATTAGACGGCGGCGCTCCCGAGCGTAATCTTTTGAGAGCAACCCCTCAAACGGGATGCGGATGAAATCCATATCTCCAAGATGTTGATCTCGGTCGGCAAATGCCAATTTTACCGCCTCGACAGATGTGTGAATATACTCTGGTGAATTGTGCCCCATGGCCTTCAAATCATAGCCTTCCAGCATGTTTAGCATGATCAGCTCAGCGGGACCTTGATTGTTCGAAGGATTCTTAAAGAGCTGATACCCTCGGTACGTGGTGAAAACCGGCTCTTCGACGGTAGCCTCATAGCTGGCGAAGTCCTCGTATAGAAAAAGGCCGCCTTGCTCTTCTGAAAACCGGGCCATTACTTTCGCAATATCCCCCTTGTAAAAACGGTCGCGCGCGGCTCGTAAGGCCGCATGCCGCCCACTGCCGCGATTTTGGCGCTCCGCTTGGACGAGCTTTTTCAGAGTTCGAGCCAATGTCGGGTTTCTAAAAATCTCACCTTCCTTGGGGGACCTGCCGTCTGGATAGTAAACTTTCACGCTGGTTGGATACTTTCGCAGTTTCTCGGAATCGGCGATCCAGTTCGCCAGGCGACCGCCTATGGGGAACCCCTGCTCAGCCAGCTCGATCGCGGGAGCCAGCACTTCCTCCAAAGTCATTGTGCCCCAGCGGTCCAGCAGGATGTACCAGGCATCTACCACGCCCGGTTGAGTAGCGGAAAGGAGGCCATCACTATCAGGAATATTTCCACCCTGGTTCTCCTTGTACCACTCGATCGTGGCCATTTTTGGAGCACGGCCAGTCGCATTCACTGACAGCACCTGATCAGAACGGCTATCGTAAATCAGGATCATCGCATCTGCGCCCACGCCGTTGAGAGCCGGATCGACTACCGATAAGACAGCCTGGGCAGCTACGGCAGCATCAAAGGCATTCCCTCCGGACCGCAGAATCCGCTCGGCCACCAGAGTCGCCTCCGGCTTCATGGAGGAAACCGCATGATGCTTCCCCCGAATCACCGGTCGATTTGTCCGTCCCCAGGACTCTCCCTCCGCTAGTTGTCCTGTAGCGGTACCTGGCACATCAGCGGCATCTGAACAAGAGACGGACAGAACGATACCAGCCAGGACGGCGAACATAGCGACCGGTGCAACAACCAATATGTTAAAGATGCGTTTTCGTCTCATCGTTCCCCCTTCACCTCAAGCTGCTTTCTATCGTAGAGAATCGCGGCGGCAGGCGTGCACCCGACGACCTTGGTGACCGAAGCGAGATCGAAGACGGCGTCTTTGGGCCTGGGAGCGGCGTCTGGAGAGTAATCCATCCTGCCCAATGATTTCAGCGCCACCCATTTGCCATGTTGGCCCACCGCGAGCGCCTCCGCGAACCGCCGATCCTGATCCGCAGTTGCAGTAATTAGTTTCTGGACGGGCTGGGCAGTCGCGCCGGGCATCACCCACAAGACTGCAAGCACAAAAAGGGAATGGATATTGAAAGTCTTGTACATGGTGATCACCCGCTTCACGCTTGTCGGAGTGGACACACACTCCAAGAGGGGGGTCTTGCAGACGCTCCAGGTCGCGAGAACATCGCTAGTTCATTTCGGTTCGCGAGTTTCGTCGCGCCGTTCCTTTATCCTGGATATCAAAGATCAGCACATCGACATTTCGAAGCATTTCCCTGGTAGGACGGTTCGAGCCCCTCTGGTAGAGGCTGTAGACGGGCACACCGGTGGCTTCGTGGCTGCCGGACTCAACAGCTCCACGACGGTCGCCGTACAAGCCATGCTCCGGAGCGAAAATCGCAGTAAGTTTCACTTCGGGCGAACTGGCCAGCAGATCGACGATGTGGCGACGGTCGTGCGTAATAGCCGTATGATTTGTGATCACACCGATCCGCTTGCCCGCCAAACGAGCGAAGTTGTCCTGGACCAGCACATCGAGACCGGTCTTGACACGCGCGAAAGCTCCGGCGCTTTGTGTGCCCATCGAAAGGACGAAGACAAAAGCAATAATTCCGAGTTTGTGCAGGGTCATATGCTGCCTCCAGCTGGAAAGAAGACTCCAGGCCGACTAGTTGCGAGGTAAGAAGGCGGCACCAGAGCCGCCTTCTACCTCAGGCCCGCTAAAACTCCAGCCGCAAGGCAAACTGGAATTCCCTCGGCTTCGGATTGAAAGCCGTGGCTGTCACAACCCCGAACGTCGCAGAGCCGACACTGCGACCCGGTGTGTCAAACGTCGGGGTATTCGTCAGGTTGAATGCTTCCGCACGGAACTGCAGCCGGGACTGTTCAGTGATCTGGAATGTCTTGAAGAGGGAAAAATCAATGCTGAACAAGCCATCGCTGCGAACATCCGGCAAAGTTCTGGCGACGTTGCCAAATGTAAAGGCTTCCGGGATGGCAAACGCATCGGTGTTAAACCAGCGCTCGAGGGTGGGGTTGTCCACCTGGGCGCTGGCACCGGGAACAGCGTTCGGACGGTTGCCAGGCCCCGCGACCGGCGCCGTGAGGGAAATCGTCCTACCCGATTCGAACGTAGTAATTGAGTTGATCTGCCAACCCCCTAAAACGTGCCTGATGAAGGAATCGCCTGCACGGAGGAAGGGCAAATCCCACATTGTTGCCAGTACCAGTCTTTGCGGTATATCTTCGGCGCTGAGCGAGCGTTCCGCACGGAGGTTGTTCCAGTTTTGCACGCCTCCGACGGCTGTCGATCCCGGCCGACCTCCCACTCTGCCGTCATCGATCATCTTCGACGCCGTGTAGGCCATCAGTACCGAGTAGTCGCGCGAGAAGCGCTTTTCCACTTTCATAGCGAGGGCGTGATAGATCGAGTTACCCCAGAAATCAAACCCTCCGGAAACACTCGTGAACTGAGGGAAGGGCAACAGCAGTTGCTGCCTGGGTACGGTCGGGCCGCTCAACGGTCCGGTGTCGATAATCCCGAAGAAGGGATTGGGCACGGACTGAACCAATGCACTTCCCAACCCCAGAGCCTGCTCCGACAAGAAGTTCAGCGTCTGACCGCGGTGAAGGCGCGTGCCCTTGTTGGCGACCCAGGCACTCTCGAATAGCCAGTCGCTCCATGGCGCGTACTGGACTGTTAGATTCCACTGTTGTGAATATCCGCGCTGCACGTCGCGCAGCTGGCCCGAAACGCTGCCACCGATGCCGGTCAACGCTCCCTGACTGCTCCCTGTGGGTTGCAAAATTCCATCCGGAAACGGGTCGCTCAGATCGTTGACCGGGGTCAAACCTCCATCGAGGCTTGTCACCATTGGGGTGCTGATGGTAAAGCCGGTAGACGGGCCGTCTCCCGTGGTCGGAATGTACATGATCCCGTAACCCCCTCGGACTACCACATTTTCCAGCGCATGGTACGCAAACCCGAACCGAGGGCCGAAGTCCTTAAGGCTGGGATCGATTAACCCTCTGGGGACATCCACACCGGGATACACCAAGCCCCCTCGTAAGGACAATCCGGGCACCTCCAGCGGAGAGGTTATGTTCGGGTCGAAGTTGCTCATCACATCGAAGCGATCCTTCAGTGCGCCTTCGTATTCCCACCTCAGGCCGAGATTCAGAGTCAGTTTAGGGGCTACTTTCCAATCATCCTGAATAAACAGAGCATCATAATGAAAGCTTCGCGTGGTGTCCGTCCGCCATCCTGCGGAGGCGCTGGCCGGGAAACCCAGCAGAAACGATGCCAGACCATATCCGGAGGCGGCACTCGATCGGAGCGGATCTGGGCCCTGCGTAAATCCTCGATTGAAGCTATATCTTCCCGCCGGGTTTGAAGTGCCCCAATCGTTCCTCCGGTAAACCCGATGTTCGTAACCAAACTTCAGACTGTGACTCGCATAGATCTTCGTGAAGGAGGCGCTGGCAGTGCCAGTCGTGGAGGGGTTTCCAAGAGCATCCGCCCTGCCCATCGATCCGATGTCGCCGATACTGAAGCTCGGAAAGCCGTCTCCTAAGGGGCTTTGCTGCCGGGTCGCTTCAAGCTCTGCCGGCATGCCGATTGAAGTGATGTCAAAATCACCTGCGGGCACTGTCCAATGCTCATTCTCATAGGTGAACCCCGCCTTTGCGTCCATGAGAAATGAGGCAGACAAGGCGTCAGTGTAGTGAAAGAACGTATTGTGCCGCGGAATGAAGATATTGCGCCCGTCCGTGTCCGCGATCGTGCCTAACTGGTTTGTGAAAGCCCAATCGATCTTCTCGTATATGTAACGTCCCGTAAAAGTCCGAGAAGCCCCCAGATTATAATCCAGCCTCACGTTGTAGCTATCTTTGTCGATGGGTTGCGGGGACGTCCAGAAGAAGTTCTGAGCTCCTGTCACCGGCAATCCGGGAAGATTGGGCATCGGGTAAAACTCCAGTACGGCCCTGGAAACGGGATTGATGCGCTCCGTGGGGATGACATTGTTGGGAAATGGGTCACGGATAAAGCCACTTGGATTGTTCGGGCCCGGACGTGTAGTCAAAGGATCGTGAATCACGATCAGATTGCCGTTGCCGGCAAACGTCTGTGAGAAGTCTCCGCTGCGCTGGAGCGCGGTAGGTGAGGTGCGGGTTCCCTGTGCCTGCCGCCGCTCCCGGTAACCCTCGTAGCTGAAGAAGAAGAAAAGTTTGTCTTTGGCGATCGGCCCTCCAAGGTTGCCGCCGAACTGGTTCCACCTGAGCGTGGGCCTTTCCCGATCCGCCCTGTTCGAAAAAAACTCGTTCGCGCTCAATTTATCATTGCGGTGATATTCAAACAGGCTGCCGTGGAATTCGTTGCCGCCCGATTTGGTAACGACACTGAGAATGCCTCCCGCGGTTCTCCCGAATTCGGCAGACATAGCATTCGTTATGACTCTGAATTCCCGCGTCCCCTCGACTGTAGGGACGACCATTGCCCCTTGATTACCCAGCTTGTCATTGGCAATACCGTCCAGAAGGGCGCTGCTGGCAAGGGGATCCCCTCCCCCAATACTCACAGCCGCCAACCGCCAGGTGGAAAGGACCGGACCTCCAAAAAAGCCTATGCCGCGGACAGTTGGGATCAGGTTGGCCAAACTCATCGGATTGCGTCCGAGCAGTGGCATATTTGCAATCTTCTGCTCTTCCATAACGGAACCGACGGAGGACGTGATCGGATCGAGGAGCGGCGTACCGGCCAGCACCTCCACAGCTTCGGTGATCTCCCCCACTTCCATTTGGACTGGCACCGCCAGTGAGCGTCCGGTCTCCACAATGATCCCCTCTCGGCGAAAAGTTTTGAAACCGGGCAAAGACGCCTCGATCCTGTACGTTCCCAAGGGCAACTGCAAAAATAGGAAATCTCCGAGTTCGTTACTTGTGGTTGTTCTCACATCACCGGTGTGGACATTGACGAGTTTGACATCCACCCCGGGCATTACTGCCCCAGTTGTGTCGCTGACGTTGCCGCTAACGGCACCGGTGATCAACTGCGCATGGATGCTAACAGCGAAGACGGTGATCGCAAATACGATTGCGATCATCGGGACCTTTTTGCTTAACATCTGACCCTCCCCCCTTGACATTGTTTAGGAACGGTGTCAGGCCGTGACGTCACGGCCTGCGACCTATTACTCATACAATAGATATTTAGACCGGAGGCGCAGGAACTCGTCCAATTCACCCTGCATCGCCTGAAGGATTTCCGCCCCGGTCTCGCCCCGTTTCAGTCGACTTGCCGCCTCGTCACTGCCTAATAAGCGCATCACAGTCTCCAACTGAAACTCCTCCGGATGAAACTTGATTACAGCAGCCAGCATTTCCAGCCCCATGAGCACGGGATCGAAAACCTCCCGATTCACCAGAAGAATATCCAGCCCTTCGCAAACCTGACCGCTGTAAACAGAGGCCTCGGGCTGAAACCGCCTGGGCATGAATCTCACCCCAGGAATATTTCGGCTATTCAGGTAAGCAGCAATCTCCTTTGCGCGAAGCCACGGGGCACCTACAATTTGAAAGGGCGTATCCGTGCCTCGGCCGACGGAAATTTGTCGCGATTCTAAAAGGCATGAACCAGGGTAAAGAATAGCCTGCGTTAGATTGCGAATGTTAGGCGACGGGTTCACCCACTCAAGCCCGGTCTCGTCGTACCACATTGCCCGCTTCCACCCCTCCATCCGAATCACCTGCACGTCGGCGTCCAGTCTCTTTTCTCCATTGACCATCAAGGCAAACTCACCAGCCGTCATGCCATGTTGGATGGGTATCCGCATATATCCTACGAAGGAGACATACTTTTCGTCCAGTAGCGGACCTGCTACGTCCGCACCATTAATCATGTTCGGTCGATCGAGCACGTAGAAGGGAATCCCCTTTTCGGCAGCCGCCTCAATGCAGTAGCCAAGCAGCGTCATCCGGGTGAGGAAACGCGCACCGAAATTCGGGATGTCATACACAAAGGCGTCCAAATCGTTCAGCATCTCGGAAGTGGGACGGCGACGCTCCCTCCGGTACAAGCTGAAAATCGGAACGCCTGTAGCCTCGTCAACTCCATCTTCAATCTGGCCTGACCGAGTAGCTGAAAGCCCGTGCTCAGGAGCGAAAATTGCCGCCAAATGCACGTTCGGCGCCGACGCCAGTACGTCAATGGCACGACGCCCGTCGTGTGTAGTGGCAGTCTCAGCAGTTAGAAGCCCCACACGTTTGCCGGCCAGGGCCGCGAAATTCGTCTCAACAAGAACGTCCAAGCCTGTCTTGACGTGACCCGCTTTCACCAGAGGCGAGTGGACGATCAGCAAAGCCATCACCAGGGCAAATGCGGAGTAGTACGGCATAAAAGATCCTTCTATTTCAAATAGCTCATTCGCGTGGCCGAGAGTTCCAGCAGCACTTCGTAGCGGTCTCCACGCATTAATGAAAAAACCAGCTCCATCGGACGCCCGGAGGCCAACAGCGTCAGCCGCCTGCTAGACAAGGCAGGTGCTGCGGCCGTCGTCCCAAGGAGGCGAGCCTGTTCGGGCTCGAGCGGGACGGCAGAGTGTCTCTCATGCGCCCGCGCCGGAAGGAGATTGTAATCCTCTGCAAGCACGGTATACAACGAGGGCAGTTTCTTGAAATCTCTTTCCTCTAGGCCGGGCGCAAGTTCTAGAGGGACATGTGCTGTCTGTAGACCCATGGGCTGGTCATCGGCGATTCGCAGCCGCTTAAGACGTAAAAGACGGCTGCCCTCGGGAACCCTGAGGATCTCTGCAATCTCCGGTTCCGCTGGAACAACTGTCTGCCCGAGGACTCGTGAACTGGGTCGCAAGCCCCGACCCAGCATCTGCACAGTGAAACTGTCCAGATGCGAGGGTCCGAGGCTCAAGCGAGGTGAAGCGACAAAGGTTCCTCGACCTTGCACCCGGTACAGATAACCTTCACGGTCCAGCTCGCTAAGCGCCTGACGGACAGTCGCCTTGCTGATTCCATACTCCTCTGCCAGCACCGATTCAGCCGGCAGCTGGTCCTTCGGCTTTAACTCACCGCTTCGCATCGACTCGAGCAGAATGTCCTTGAGTTGAACGTACAGGGGAGCCGCATGGTTTCTACTGATACTCTCGACTCGCATGATCATGAATGATCCCCCTTTCTCCTTATGCCAATGCTTCTGTAATCAGCTTGCCCCCGTTAACAGTCGAACGCTCGAAGCGGCCGTTGTGCAAATAAGTCAGTGCCAGATGATTAATTCCAAGCATATGCAAGATGGTGGCATGAATATCATGAACGTGGTAGGGCTGCTCCACGGCCCTGAGCCCGATTTCATCGGTAGTGCCCACGACAGACCCACGCTTGATTCCGCCTCCCGCCATCCACATGGTGAACCCCCATGGGTTGTGGTCGCGACCGTCACTGCTTTCATTAAAGGGCGTCCGCCCGAACTCCCCTCCCCAGACTATGAGGGTCGAATCCAAGAGCCCGCGCGCCTTTAGATCAGTCAGCAGTCCGGCAATGGGCTTGTCGGAAACCTTGCACCACTTGGAATGATTTCCTTCCAAATCCTTGTGGGCGTCCCAACTGCTTCCGCTGCCGCAGTACAGTTGAACGAAGCGCACGCCCCGCTCGACCAGCCGGCGCGCCATCAGGCAATTTCGCCCGAAAGTGGCCGTGATCTCCTCGTCCATGCCGTAAAGCTTTTGGGTCGCTGCGGGTTCCTGAGATAAATCGACTGCTTCCGGAGCCGTCGATTGCATTCCGTAGGCCAGTTCATACGATCGCAGTCGAGCCTCCAGTTCTGAATCTTCCGTCTTATCCCTGGCGAAGAACCGGTTCAGCCGGCTGAGATAATCCAGTTTGTTGCGCTGCTGCTCTTCACCCACTTTCTGGGAAGGCGACAGATTCAGAATAGGGGCTCCCTCGGTGCGAAACGGCGTACCCTGATAGACGGCCGGTAGAAAACCGGCGCTCCAGTTTGTCGGCCCGCCCACTACTGGCCGATTGTCTGTAAGAATGACGAATGCAGGAAGGTTCTCATTGACGGAACCGAGGCCGTAGGTAGTCCAGGCCCCCAGCGACGGACGTCCCGCCAGAATCGATCCAGTATTCATCTGACAGACCGAGCCGACGTGGTTGAGGCCGTCTGCCCAGCAAGACCGTATGATGCTCATGTCGTCCACGTGACCCGCGATATGAGGATACCAGTCAGAAACCCAGATCCCACTCTCCCCGTGCTGCTTAAAGATCCGCTTGGAAGGCATAATCGTGTTTTGGGCGGTACCCATGGCCGTAATCGGGCGGCCAAAGGATTCCGGCATTGGTTGACCCGCCAACTTCATCAGCTCAGGTTTGGGATCGAAAAGATCGATGTGACTGGGACCTCCCTCCATAAACAAAAAGATAACGGACTCCACTTTCGCTGGATGATGCGGTTCCTTCGGAGCCAGAGGGTCAGCCACACCGTCGTGCGCTGCCGCTCGGGCAAAAAATCCATCCTGATGCAGCAAGTAAGCGAGGGCCAGGGATCCGAAGCCGCTGCCAGCCTGAGTCAGGAACTGGCGGCGAGAGGTTACGGGCATAATGTGGGGGATCTTCTTCACCATTCTTCCTCCTTAATTGAGGTAAACGAATTCGTTCGAATTCAAAATCATGTGACAAAGGTCCACTAAGGCAGCCACATCCACCGAGTCGACGTTGTAAGGTCGTTGTGGAGGCTGCGCCAAATCTTCTCCGGCAGCAGCACGAGGGACAATGAGCTCGCGCTGCCGCTCCAAAAAATTCAAAGCTGTGGTTAGTTCTTCGGGGGCCGGAGGTCGATAGTAGGCCAGCCTGTAGGCGGTATCCACTAGCTTTTCTGGATTGCTCCCGGCGGTCAGCAAGATGCGTCCCGCAAAAGCTTCAGCCCATTCCAGCACGACCTCGCTATTCATCATCATGAGCGCCTGAAGAGGAGTGGTCGTAGTCTCTCGTCGTGCGCACGTATCGTTCGTGTCCGGCATATCGAAGGTTGCATAGAACGGGTAGCGCACATTACGTCTGATAAAGGTATAGATGCTGCGACGATTGCGCTCGCGAGGGTCTTCGGAAGTCTCCCACTCCCGCACCGTCAGACCGGCCGGAAGCGGTGGAAATACGCTGGGACCACCCATTTGCGGGTTTAAAAGCCCTGAAACCGCGAGAGCGGCGTCCCGCAGGATCTCCCCCTGCAGCCTCTGCCGGGAGAAGCGCCATAGCAGGCGGTTTTCTGGATCAATCTTGGCAGGTTCTTCCCGATGCAGGGACGATTGCTGGTATACATTCGAAGTCAAGATCAGCCGGTGTATCGATTTCATGCTCCATCCGGCCCGAAGGAATTCCGTGGCCAGCCAATCCAGCAACTCTGGATGACTGGGCTGGCCGCCGGCGAGCCCGAAATTACTGGGCGTATCGACGATGCCCCGGCCGAAGTGATAATGCCAGAGCCGGTTGACCATGACCCGAGAGGTCAAGGGGTTCTTCGGGTCCACGAGCCAGTTGACGAGAGCGCTGCGCCGTCCGCTGGATTCGAGCCCCGGAGGTGGAATGACCTGAGCCGGATCTGGATCCAAGAGCGTCAGGAAACCCGGCTGTACCTCTTCGAGCGGCGCCTGATAGGAGCCCCCCGAAAGGATATAGGTAGGGGGCGCCTCACGTCCTGCGTCCTTGATGCCCATGCCCAGGGGCAATTCACCCGGATGCAGGTGAGCATATTCCTCCAGCTCGGCATTTAACTGCTCCCATCGCTTCTCGTCCTCTTCCTCCATTCGACTGACCACCTCCTGCATTGAAACCTGGTAGAGATAGTGCTCCGGGTTCATGTAGATTTTCGCCTGCTCGTACAGAGTCCTTTCGTATGGGGTTCGCTTCGCCGGAGAGGTGAACAGCACTTTCTGCACTTCAGGTGAGTATCGGCCAATCCAGTAAAGCTGCCTTTCCGCCCGACCAGCCTTCTCAAGAGCGGCCATTGGCTCACGGATGTGGGCCGTTTTCTCCTCCCATTCCGCCATCTGCTGCCGGTGTCGCTGCAGCACGTCTGGGGCGCTTAGGGCAATAATGTCGTCGTTAGGGATCACATTGGAGAAGAAGGCCTGGAGCCGATAGTAATCTGCCTGCAGAATCGGATCGAATTTATGGTCGTGGCAGGTGGCACACTGATAAGTCAGACCCATAAAAACCGCGCCCACAGTGGATGTGATGTCGTGAAGGATTTCCTGGCGCCGTTGCCTGAGATCTGCGGCATTGTATTCGTCGCGATAGTTGCGATTAAAGGCGGTAGCCACACGAGCATCCGGATCGTCCGGCCACAGTTCATCTCCTGCGATCTGTTCCCGGACGAAGCGGTCATAGGGCTTGTCCTGATTGAAGGAGTCGATCACGTATTCTCGGTAGCGCCACGCATTAGGCCGGGTCTGGTCGCGGTTAAAGCCTTCGCTTTCAGCATAGCGGGCTAAGTCCAGCCAATGACGAGCCCACCGTTCTCCGTAATGCGGTGAATCGAGCAGGCGGTCAATCACCTCTTCAAAAGCGTCCGGAGACTCATCGTTCACAAAAGCCTCCACTTCCTCGAGGGTAGGCGGCAAACCGATCACATCCAAGTAGGCTCTGCGAATCAACGTGATTTTGTCCGCTCGTGGGGAGGGCTCAATTCCCTCAGCTTCCAGGCGGGCCAGAACGAAAGCATCGATCGGATTGCGAGCCCACTGGCTGTCGCCAACCGCCGGGATCTCAGACCGCTTGATCTCCTGGAAAGCCCAGTGCTGGCGCTGAAAACGCGTGAAGCGCTCATCATCCGCGGCTTTCCCGAGCGAGGCGGCTCCCAGAAGCAAGGGAACAAAGAAAACGGCCGCCACAGGGACTCGCGCCCAAAATCGGGTCATCTTCTTCCCGTACATCGATCCGTGCTTCACGTCGGGTTCCTCCTGAGGAGTAGATGTCCACGGTGTGGAAACGCTTTTGCGGGGTAGTGAATTCCATTCGCTAAAGTCATACGGAAGACCGGTTAACCTTATATAATCTTATCTCAGTCTTCCTGTCAACAAAAACTCAGAGACAAAAACTCGAAGAGATGTCGCAATCGCACCCCGGTTCTGCCGGTTCTTGCTAGCGGGAGGGTCTCAATTTCGCTCCGCTCGCGTAAATGCCGATCCAATGATTGGAGAAGCGCAGCGGCGGCTGAGGCACAACTCGCGGCATATGACAGTCCACGCAGTCTGCGGGTTGTCCCATCGGGAAGGCAACTTGAGATGGATGTTCCGCAGGGGCATGACATACGGTACATCTTCCATCGTAAAACGCCGCGTCGTTCTGGCGCAGGGGGGCGTGCGGATTGTGGCAAGTCAGGCACGAGAGAGCACCCTGGCTCTGCTTGAAACAAACGCTCTGACTGAAATAAGGCGGTTGGTGCCGGACATTCCATGGAAAATTCCAGTCGATGGCCGTGCCTTCAGCACCAGGCGGGCGATGACAGGTGCCGCAAAAATAATTCAGCTCATCGGCGGATAACCGTCCCGGATTGTCAATGAGTTTCCGGGCGTCATCGATTCGGCCGCCGGCGGCAGCTTCGACGTGCTCGCTTCCCGGGCCATGACAACTTTCGCAGCGCACGCCTGATTCAAACGGCCTCATTGTTCCATCCGGGGTGACTGCCACGGGCCCGGTTGAGTGGCAGTCAAAACAGCCCAGGATACCCGTCTTCGGATCGAGCGTCTTGTACATCAATCCTGCAGCCTCGGGCAGCGTGTTCGCGAGGAGAGCCTCCTGGCCGGGCGTAGGCGCCAGGGACCCGAGCAGCGAATAATAGCTGAAGTAGTGCTCTAAATACCAGTCCTTGTCTATGCGGCTGATGAAAGTCACCGCCTGATCTCCGGCTCCGAAGGCCCATTCGACAGGAATTTCCAGTACCTGGTGCTCGTCAAAAACGTTCACCTTCAAGCCCTCTGAGGAACGCGAGAATTGGAAGTGATAGTTGGGCCTCCGCTCCAGCAGTAGGGCGTCGTTTACGAAAGCGGCAGCCAGCGGATGCTCATGAGCGTGGCTCAGTGATTGGGCGTGACCTGTGGCGCTCTGGCTGGCGAATTGAGCGGAATGACACGTCGCACAAGTCTGGGCACCGACATATCCTTTGCTGTCTGATGGAGGACTCGGCAGGCCGATTTGAAAAAGTGACAGGAGGCACACGGCTAGCGCGCAGACCGCTTCGCCTCTGCTTCGACGGAATGTCCTTGATTTTTTCACCGCGGGTACCGAATTACGGGACTGACTGTTTTCCTGGTCTCCGGCCTCGGCCAGAATCTTATTCGTGTAAGGCACAGTTGTCTATTCAAATTTCGTTTTTTGAAAATTCGGCCCCGCTCCCGCCCCCGGTGTGGGAAAAGGGAAACGGCAGCCGTTTCTCCTTCCCCACACCGGGTCTTTGAGGTAAAGTTATTTGGTGAGAAGTTCTTATTCCACACAAACCGGACAGACAGATCACTTGCTGTACAGGGCGATCATTTGACAAACTACGGATATAGGAATCCCAGGAATCTGCTAAGCTCTACAGGCTGCCCGCAGTTCCCCCCGCCGACCGGCGGGCCTCTGATTCGCCGGACCAATCTTGCCCTTTCCGGTCGAGAATTTTATTTTTGCAATCGTTGCAATCGTTGACACCTGAAATATTGAACTCTTTTTCTGTTTCTATTTTTCTGTTGCGATCTCTCTCCCGGATTATTTAGTATGGGCTCGCTATGTTCACCGAGCGAAGGAGGATTGGAATGGCTTGCTGGTTCATGGTCTTGTTTCTCTTCGCGACACAATTTCCTGGTCGTGCCGAAAGATTGAATGGCGTCAACCTGGAAGAAGCCCAAGTTGAAGTGGATTGTTTGACCATCCGGTACCAGGACGCGGGAGTCCCTGATTTTGCCCACCTGGAGGCCGAATACTACTTGAGATTCGAGGTGAAGAACCGCACCGACCAGCCCTGTCTCGTTGAGCCGATGCGCTTTCGGATCGTGGATGCGGACGAGAAAGAGTTCGACGCCAAGGAAGTGTTCATCCGCTACCGCCAGGTGGAAGAGGAACAGTCAGAAACGATGCGCCCCGGGGATGCTTGGGAATATGCAATCGTCTTCGGCGCGGTCCGGCTGGAGGACACTCGACCGGCGCGTCTGTTTTACAAGGAGCGGCTTCTGGGTGAGCTCACCAAATGAGCGAACGCCCCGCTTTTAGCGTACTGCAACTCGGAAGCGTGAATCCAAGTCCATCTTTTCCCCCTTGACTGGCAGCGCTTCTACCGATTCCGAGGGCTTACAGAAGCATCCCTCCTATCCACTTTGGACAGTCCGCTCCAGAATGACAAACCCCTGAGTTGGAGGTTCCTATGTCGTCAAAAATCATGGCCATTGCGGCCCACCCCGGCGATGCGCTCTTCACGATGGGTGCCCCGGTAGCTCAACATATAAATGACGGAAACGCCGGAGTGTTTCTATGCCTCACTATGGGCGAAAAAGGCAACCCCGCGAATATCTCACTGGAAAGATACGGCGAAATGCAGCGCGAGGCGACTGAGCAGGCCGCGAAAATGCTGGGCGCTGAGCTCGAAATGCTGAACTACCCCGACGCCGAGTTGCCCTGGCACGAGCGGGTCGCTCTTGAGGTCTGCGACGTCCTTCGGAAGCACAGGCCAACCATAGTCATTACTCACTGGAGTGGAAGCTGGCACAAGGATCACCAGAACTGCCACATCGTCGTCCGGGACGCGCTTTTTTACGCGTCTCTGCCGGGAATTGTTCGCATACTTCCGCCGCACAGCGTGCAAAAACTCTTCTACGCCGAGAACTGGGAAGACGGCTCGAACTTCGAGCCTGATACTTACCTCGACGTCACGCCGGTATACAAAAAATGGCTGGAAGCATGCGACTTGTACCCCATGTGGCGCGGACAAACCGGCTTTTTTCGCTATCACGATTACTATGGAAGTCTTGCCGTCATGCGGGGGAGTCTGTCCGGATTCCAATACGCGAGCGCATTGATGCGTGATCCCGAACAACGACGTTCTGCGGTGCGATCCCTCGAATAGCGGGAGATACACAGTACGGACAGGCGACTCATTCCTGCGGGAAAAAGCCGGCCGGCCACAAACGAGCAAGCCTTCGAGAGCTTCCAAGAGAGGCTGCGGGAGAGCTGGGGCTCTCAATGACCCGGACACGGTGATTCTCGCTGTCTCCCACAAAGACCGATCCGTCGGCATCCACAAACACACCATGAGGCCTGGCCATCGGGCAAGTCAAGGGGTCCCCGTCGGATCCATCCCCGGCCCGGCCCGTGCCGGCAACGAGCTCGATCGTCCCTCTTCGCAGATCGATCATGCGGATAGTGTGGCTTTCGGTGTCGGCCAAGTAGATCTTTCCGTCCGGTGCAATGCTGATCCCCTTGGGACCGGACAAAGTGGCCTGCCTGGCGGGTCCACCGTTTCCAGCAAACCCATGTTCTCCCGTTCCGGCGATGTGGTGGATCCGCCTCGATTTCATCTCGATCTTGTATACGGCGTTGCCTTCCCGGAGAGCGAGCCACATGTTTCCGTCTCCATCAAAGTCAATGGCCCTGGGGCCGTTGAGCGGAGTCCCTTCCAGTGAAGCCCCGTCCGGCGTGGGCAATCGCTGCCCGGTGCCTGCGAAGGTCGTGATCACACCCGCCCTCATGTCCACCGTGCGAATACGGTGATTACGGATGTCACAGATGTAAAGATCGCCGTTGCCGTCAAACTGAATGCTGTGAGGTTGATGCAGTGCAGCCTGCACGGCCGGCCCGCCGTCACCGGAAAACCCTGCCTGTCCGGTACCCGCCACGGTAGAGATCGTTCCGGTTCGCCCATCTACTCGTCGCACCACATGATTGAGACGTTCGACGAAGTACATATTGCCTGCCGTGTCGAAGCGAATCTCATAGGGTTCATTCAAACCCGCCTCCCGCGCCGGCCCACCGTCACCCCAATAGCCCGCCCGTCCGGACCCCGCCACGGTGGAAATGCTCCCGTCCCGGCCAATGCGGCGGATGACATGGTTATTCACGTCGCAAACATACAAAGCGCCGTCAGGGCCCCGTACGAGCCCAAAGGGATTGTCCAACCGAGCGTCTCGGGCCGGACCGTCGTCTCCCGAGTAACCCGCTTCCCCGGTTCCCGCAAATGTTGCAATTCGGCGTGTAGCCGGCCATTCAAGAAAGGGAGGCGCCCATAAACCGACCGATACGGCCGGGACAATGACGACCGCCAAAAGACATCTTCCTAGCTTGGCATTTCCTCGCATAAAGACTCACCCATCCGGCATCAAGTTGAATGAACGATTATCCTGTGCGCTCTGCACTTCTGCATTACATCTTGGACGGCCTTCACTTCTCTGACTAGTGCTTCGTAACATAAATAAGTGCGCTATCGTCGCGAGCCGGGTACCCTATCTAAATTCAGGAAAGCCCTTTGTTCCCATTGATACGGAAGACCGGTTGACCAGTTGATATAATCTATAGCACACGCACTATCGACAAAAAAAGAGTTGCCCGTACCCGGGTTGACCTTGTAGTGTACCCGGTGCCGGTGCCCATCAGGGTTGGCGAAAGGCGGAAATGAAGGTCGGAATAGACGTTCTATTGGAAGATCGAAGGCTCTTGGACGAACTTGCCGGCTGCCCTGTTGCCCTCTTGGGACACCCGGCTTCCGTGACCCGTGCCCTGAAACACTCCATGGATGCGCTGGCCGAAAGCCAAAAGGTGCGGCTTTCCAGCGCTTTCGGCCCTCAGCACGGCATGCGCGGGGAAAAGCAAGACGACATGATTGAAAGCGGGGATTATCGAGACACCTCCCTGGGGATTCCCGTTTTCAGCCTTTATGGTGTTGTCCGGCGCCCGACCGACGAGATGATGGACACGTTCGAGATCCTTTTGGTCGATCTTCAGGATGTCGGATGCCGCATCTACACCTTCCTGACGACGTTAATTTACATGCTCCATGCCGGCGCGGATAAGCAGAAGCAAGTGTGGATACTGGATCGTCCCAACCCAGCGGGCCGGCCTGTTGAAGGGCCCTGTCTTTCCATGGAATGGAGCAGTTTTGTAGGGGCCGTGCCGGTTCCCATGAGATATGGCTTGACGATTGGCGAGATCGCCAAATGGTATGTTCATCATTTCAAATTGGATGTGCCCGTCCGGGTCATTCCCATGAAAGACTATTCTCCGAGTAAAGCTCCCGGCTTCGGATGGCCAGTTCATGAACTCTCGTGGGTGAATCCAAGCCCCAACATTCCGAACCTTTCCGCTGCCCGGTGTTTTCCAGGAACTGTCTTGGTGGAGGGAACTAATTTGTCCGAGGGACGAGGCACAACCGTTCCGCTGCAAGTCTTAGGAGCCCCGCGCTTTCAATCGAGGAGAGTCATTGAGGAACTCGAGAAATTCAGCTCCGACTGGCTTGGAGGATGCAGATTGAGGCCCTGCTATTTTGAACCAACTTTCCACAAGCACTCGGGCGAACTCGTTTCCGCACTGCAGATTCATGTGGACGATGCGGCCTATGTACACAACCAGTTTAAACCGTATCGCCTCGTTGCCGGGCTACTGAAAATGATCAAGAAGGTACAGCCAGAATTGCTTTGCTGGAAAGAGCCTCCCTACGAATATGAAGAAGAGCGCCTACCCATTGACATTCTCAACGGCAGTCCTTTTTTGAGGGAGTGGTTGGAGGACTCCGCAGCCACCGCTCAGGATCTGGAGGAGAGGCTGTCGGCTGATGAAAGGGCGTGGACTGAAATAGCCCGGGACTTTTATCTATATCCATGAACGCGAGCCCTCGTACTTTCCATGAGACGGGGTAGTGGGCCTGCTTTGAAACGCGGCAAGCCGTGGCTTCCGGCTCTTCTTCTCGGCCTGGCGACGCTCGGGCTCGTTTTCCTGCCCCAGGCGTGCGCTGTCGAGCCGGGAGTGGATTGGGATGTGCGGCAGCCGGCAGCGTGGAATGGCCCCTGTACGGTCTGGACCAGGCCGAAACGCACTACAGCCCCCTCGACCAGATCCATGCCGACAACATGACGCGGCTGGGGCTCGAGTGGGCGTTCGATGCGGAATCCTTCGCTGGTCAGATGGAGGGAACTCCGCTGATGGTCAACGGCACCCTGTACTTCATCTCGGCCCGGCCCTTCGCCAACGTAACCTGGGCCACGGGCGTGGATCCCCGGACCGGACGTCCTATTGAGACTCCGGAAGCCGACTACGGCTTCGAAGGGATTCTGATCTCCCCCGGCTCGGACGGAGCGCACAACTGGCACGCCATGTCCTGGAACCCTGTGACCGGCCTGGTCTACAGCCACATTGATCTCAAGAATTCTGACCAGTCGCCGTTCCAAAGGTTTTCTGTTGATCCAGATCCTCGATCCTAATCTGGACATCACGCCTGGCTATGAGTCCTATACGATCGAAACAAAAGATGGTAGGCTGCTCAGCGGTGTTATTGCCAACGAGAGCGCCACTTCGGTCACACTGCGGCGGCGAGGGCCAGAAG
>JBOGJG010000319.1:0-56260 GCA_050747825.1 Acidobacteriota bacterium
CCTGATCCGAATGCAGGTTGCCGGTCGGCTCGGATGCAAGGCGCGGCGACGCCGGCGAGGCTGTTGCATCGTCCAGGAGCCGCAACACCGCAGACGGGTCCTCGCCGCCCCTAACCCAAAGGGCACCAGGGGATTGCCGCCGCCGGCTGCGTTGTTCGTCGTCGACGATGCTGTAGCATCGCCTTCCTCCTCTCGCCTTGCCGGACGACGCCACTTCCCTGGCGCACGGCCCCTCAGGACTTTTACCACAGGCTGTTAGCTCTTCAGGGGCGACAAGTCGATAGTATTTTTAGGCAGGGCCATTCGCAGTTTCTTTGCAAGTCGTTGGATTTCCGGTGGAAGAGTAGATCCTGCCGCCGCCTTGCGGTACGAGTAGATCAAATCCGACTCGATTACTTTAAAAGACAAAACTCAGCTCCGTTGTTAAACCGGAGTTGCCGCTCTGGAAAAAAGGCTCGACTACAAACATGAAGGTATACTTCTCGCCGGGAAAGTGAACATTGAAATGGGGGACGAACGCCGGATCGAATCCGGCCCCGGAGCGATGATCCAGACGAGCGCCTAGAGCGATCCAGTAGAGGGGAATCCAGTGAAAGATTCCTGTCAGGGCAGCGTATCATGATCTGGAGCCATGGAATGGAATGCACGAGTCTGGCAGAAGAGTATGCAGGCGTTTCAGGAATATATGACTCCGCTGGCGGCTCCTATGGGGCGAAGCGAACGGCGGATCGGCGCGATGCGCTATGTCGAGGGCCTGCTGTTGCCGGGCCAACGCAAGTCGATTGAACCGATGGCCCGACGGCTGCAGATCGAGAGCCAGGGCCTGCAGCAGTTCATAACCGATAGTCCCTGGCAAGAGGATGCCGTCTGGAAGGCGATTCATCAACAGGTCATTCCTCATCTGGCTCCCCTGGAGGCCTGGGTGGTCGATGAAACGGGTTGGGTCAAACAGGGAAATCGCTCGGCCGGGGTGGCGCATCAGTACTGCGGCTCGGTGGGAAAAAACGCGAATTGTCAGATCAGTGTGGAAGTGGGCGTCAGTGAGGGCTGGGTCGTGGCGCCCATCGGGGGGCGGCTGTATCTGCCGCAGAGTTGGGCGGCAGATTCCGGCCGTCGTCTGCAGGCCGGAGTCCCGCCTGGGATTGAGTTTAAGACCAAGCCGGAGATTGCTTTGGAACTCCCGGCGGCCGCCACAGGGTCTCGTCCAGCAGATCGAGGAGCAGCTCGAGCTCGTCCTCGCTCACCTCGCGAAGGTCGGAGAGTCGCACCGGACCTCGGTCCAGAAACCGCCGCAGAGCGGCCTCGCGGCGCTGCCGTTCTCGGCGACGGTGCTGCCTCAGCCACTCGCGGGTTCGCCGGTGATCCGGCGCTGCGGCCGGCCGGATCGATTGATCCGGCCACGGGTGCGCAGCTTGACCGGAACGCGTACCGGATCGGCGTCCCACCAAAGATTCGGCGAGGAAGCCTCCAGATCTTCCTCGACGAGATGGAAGTGGCGCGAGCCGTACAGCCCGAAGGCCCCTTGCCAGAGTCGGTGTGCCTGTTCTTCGTCCCCGCAGACTTCAAACCAGCGTGCCAGCGTTCGCATGTCGGCGGCGCGGTCGGCCGGGCACAGGCGCTGATCATTCAAGCGGCCGAGAATACGAGTCAGATCGACGACGGCGCCGACGGCCGCATCGGCCACACGATCGACCGTCGGTTTGCGGACACCGTCGCTGACGAACCAGTCCGCGACACCCTCGAAGCGCGAGCGTTTTTCCGCGATCCATGCCGGGATCGGATCGCCCCCATCCGACGGCGGAGGTAAATCGCCCGAGCGGGCCGCTTCGGCGAGAAGAGCATCGATGCCTTTATTCCGGACGGCGGCGATTCCCTCTGCGATCTCCGCGGCCAGACGCCGGAGCCGGTCTACGAACCGGTTTAGTGCCCAACTCAGCGAGGCGAGGCCTGACGTTTGATGTAGAGAGCGATTTCACTCCCAAACGAGCCGGGCTTGTTCCATGTATCCTGACCGGAAGAAACAGCGACGGCGGGCTTGGTCACTGTGTCGCCGTGGACCGTATCGAACCACGTGAGCTCGTAGGTGCCCCCTGGAATATCCTTGACTCCCATAGGCCCGGAATAATCATAGGTGTAAGCGATGTAAGACTCCCCTGGGTTAGCGAGAACCCATTTTGTTGAGCCGGCGGTCAGGTCGCTTCGTGGCTGCATGGTATAGAAGTCCGTTTGCTCCATGAATTTGGCGACTCGGCCGTCATCGGGCAGCAACTCCGGCCACCTCACAGCACTGTGCCACTCCTCGAGGCAGTGCATGCCCGTCATGGCGCAGGCCCAAGTGTAACGGCGGCTCAGAGTCTGGTTGGGCTCGGCGCTGGGCGGTTCGGTCCCGCTCTTCATCGTGATAAACCGATCACGATCCAGGCGAGCATACTTCAGGTAATCCTGGTACTGAGCTTCGTAGTCTTCAGCGTGGGGCAGCACGTGCAACCACGTCACGATGTCGATGTTGGGATCGTCGCGGTAGTCATGGCTCATGACCCTGTCCTCATGGATGTCCTCCTCAGACGTGTCGGGAGTGGTGAAGCTGAGGAGGATGGGATGATTATGGTTGTCCACCTGCGCGATCAACTCACTCATCTTCATGAAGTGCTGTTTGCGGGCCCGGGGCAGCTTGTTCATCGTCTCCTCGAGCCCCCAGATGACATTCTTGTGGTGTTTGAAGCGATTCACGATCCCTTCAACGAACCGTTTTTCGTCCGGGTGCAGCTCGCCATCCTCCTGGAGGGTCCAGCCCATCAGTTCCACGTCGGTGGCGTCATTATAAAACATCAACTGGATGACAATTCCTACCTCTTCCATCTGGCTGATCCAGCCGTCCCATTGGTCGAGCGCTTTCTCGTTGAGGGGTTTGGAGGGATCGAAATCGACGAAGGGGGAGTGCTGATCGTTCCCTTCATCCTTGATGTTGCACCGCCGCATGCGGAACATCTGGGCTTGAAAGCCGTTCATTCCCGACTGGGCCATGATTTCGATCAGTTCCTCCTGCCGGTTGCCGGAGCGCGTCCCGTCCTCGTTGAGCGTTCCCAGGAAGAAGAACACCTCCGGATTGCCCGTGCCGCACAGGAAGGCGGGTCCGCCGCCGTTGTACTTCAGATAGCCCGGCCGGCCTCCAGCTACAATAATTTGTCCCGGGAGCGCAGCCGGGTCGTCGAGCGGGCCGTGGGGAGTGAAGCGCGGGTGGGTGCTGCGGGACGAGTCGTCACTGCGGGCCGCAGCCTCCGAGCTTTCGCTCCCAACCGGCGGGTCACCGCCAAACGAACAGCCGGGGACTAGAAAGGGGACTAGAAAAACGATCAAGATGAAAGCCACAGTACAGAGAAAACTGAATGTCTGCATTTTCATCCGCATGGTTTATCCTCCTCCGTCGGTCGATTGACCCCGTCGAAGGCGCAGTTGGGCTTCGAAAAGATCTGCGGGCTCGGGAACTCTTCCGTGGTCGGCTACGATCGTTCCTTTGTCACCCTCCGGCATCCACGATCCTTTCTCTTCCGAGAGGGCGACGCCCTGGACGCCGACAAGCGCGCCCATGGAGAGTTCGTCCGGTTGATAGACATGTTTGGCCTTGCCATTAAGCACACGAATGTTCCAGTGCACGATACGCTTGCCGTTACGAGGCCCGGAGTTGGGGCCGCCTCCGACGGTACCTTCGTTGCTCAGGGTGATGTTGGTGCGAACGACGTCGAAGGGAAGCCCCTTGTGCGAGTCGAAGGTCCCGCTGGCCAGAAATCCATCGCGGAACACGCAACCGCTGGAGCGGCGGGCAATGGAGAGGCCATGGTAGTCGACGGTTTTTATCTGAAAGCGCTCGATCAGGATGTCGTGGGAGCTGTTGCGCACATAGAAGCCATGGTGATGGGGCGGTCCAGTGAGTTCCACCTCCCGGATGGTAATGTTCTTGCAAGAGGAAACGGAAATGCCCACATCGGGGCGATGAATGACCACATCTCGAACCCAGCAGTTGAAAGCACGGTCAAAGTAAGGACCGTTGAAGCCGAGGTCCTGAAGGTGCGTGAAAGGTTTGTGGGGAGCCATTTCGATTCGAAGCCCCTCAATGCCGACTTCCTCGACATACCCTTTTCCGGGGCTGCCGTCTCCTGTTCCCGGAACTTCGAGCGCAACCTTCCATTCGGGTCGGATGTCGATGCGCAAGGGCTGCTTCAGTTGAACCACCAGCCGTTTCCCCTGCCGCTCCAAAACGCGTTTGATCTCCACAGGCCAGCGCCAGGGGCGGTGAAGTTTGCTTGAAGTGCTGTAATCGCGCACTGTGGAATCGACGGCCCTAGCCGTCCAGCGGTCAAAAAGCAGGTGGCCGCCCATGTGTCGGGCCAGAGTGTAACTCTGTGTGTCGTGCCAGGTGAGTAGGAGCAAGCCTGCGGGTAATTCCTCATCGCCTCGCAATTGCAGGGAAATCCGCCTGTCTCCCGTGCGGGCCTTGCCTATGACGTCGGCGATGGGACGCGGATTTTTCCAATTGTAGTGGTCTTCACCATCCCCCTCGGGATCTTGGACGAAGTCACGATAGGCGCCGTCCGGCCGCCAGGCGTCCGCCGTGGTTACCCAGATCAATCCCCCGTGAAGAGACCAGAGGCTGTTGCCTTGTGCGCTGCCTCGCCCGCTCGGGTTGAAATAGGGACCAAGGATGTCGGTGAGGGATTTTTCAAAGTAAAGCGTTGTTTTATCGGATCCAGCTCCAAAGAGCACGAGATTGGAACGATGGATGCGGAGCATGTCGGTAAGACGGTAGGTCCCTTCCGGGACAAAGATCCACCCCGGATTCGGTGTCGTCGCTAGCGCACGCAGGAAAGCCTCCGTGTCATCAGCCCTTCCGTCACCGACCGCTCCAAAGTCTTTCACATTGATGGCCCCTTCGAGTGCTTCCCCCTCGGGCGGATGGACGGGGATGGGCACATCGCTGTAACGATAGCCGGAGTAGGAGACATTGGGAATGTTCGGGTGACGATCGGGGGCGGCTATGTACTCCTGCCAGAGCCTTGCGCTGCCTGGTCCCTGGAGAGCGATGATCGCTAGTACGATGAGCACAACGAAACTCATGGTTGGTCCTCGGGTGGCTCGAGGCTAGGCCGATTCCTGAGGGCTGCTTCCTGCGGGACGGGATCGTCTCCCGGGTTGACGTAAGTGATGTCCCTGGGGCCACTCGAATAGCGTACCAACACCACGTCCGTCTGGGCTTTTCCCCAATGGGGCGTCCCTCCGGGGATCACAAAATAGCCGCTCGCGTCGATTTCCTTCCCTTTTGCTTCGACGACCTTCTCGCCGGAACCGATGAGGATCTTGCCGGAAACGACGGTTGCAACCTCATCTGCCGTGTGGAAGTGCGGTGGGGTCAGCGTTCCGGCCGGGATCTTCAACAGGGCCAGGGAGGGTTCCTTGGCAGGGTCTCCATGTTGAAGCCGGCTCATTCTGCCATCGGACTCCTCCGCCCATTGAATCTCTCCCGACTTGAAGGCGGCAAGCGTCTCTTCTTTTTCCGATTCGGGCGCCGCCCCGAGAGCCAGCGCGACGACAAAAAGGATGAATGCCATTTTCATATTCGTATCTCCTCTAATTGAAAGATTCCCCGTTTGAAAGGGAGCGTGAGTAACACGCAAGTTAACAAAACAGCGGCTCCCGGTTACTCGCCCTGAAGCCGGTGCATGTAAAGCAACCAATCGTCTCCATGAGGGGGAGACTTCAGGTCGCGTCCGGTGTTTGTCCTGCCCGCCAAAATCCTTTCCGATGTGTTCTGGGCATTGATCCAGATAATCTCATAGGTGCCGGCGGGGACGCTGACGTTCACCGTTCCCCGAGACGGCAGATACACGAGGTATTTGCGCCCTTCTTGCGCTAGCGCGTAGGCCTCCGAGCCGCTCAAGAGGTCCTGGCGTGGCTTCATCAAATAAAACGGCAGGCCCTCGAAAAAATCCCAGACCGTCTTGATCGCATCATGCCAGCTCTGGTTGCGGTCGCTGAGAGCCATGGTTCCGCTAAAGCCGGTTGAGGAGTTGCCGTTCATGTCGCCAAAGCAGATCGCCGCCCCCGACATGGTTAAAACATACGCGTTTTTACGAATGTTCACCTCGTCATACGGGGGGTGAGCGCCGTTGCCCGGCCACAGTGTTTCTTGCGCCAACAACGGTTTACGGAGGTGGAGATTGCGCAGGTGGATCTTGCTCAAGTGCGCGAGATCGAAGGTCTTCGGCCCTTGTGTGATCAGGTAATCAGTCCAATCGGCGTCTTTGTAAATGTTTCCTTCGAAGGTGTCCGGCGTTGCATTGTGCACGGATACCAGATGTCCTGAAACGTTGTAGCGTTGGACCGTCTTCCCAAGGCGGACGACCGTCTCCGGAGGAAGCCAGTCGTCCCCTACATTCGGTTCCGGCGAGGCGACCGCATAAAGGATGTTCCAATACGAGGAGAGCCGCGCCATGGTGTAGCGAATGTATCGTTCCTGGTCGATCTCTGTTTCCGGGTAGTCGGTGGCCTTGCCGATAAACCCTGAAAACGGATATACGAGCATTCTGCGGCGCTTGAGTTCGTCGAGGATCAGTTCCATCTCCCCATACTCTTCTGCTTTTGGCCTCCCATTCTTTTTATCCCAAAGTTTCGGGGTGTCCCGGCCTAACCCGCGCCCCGCCACCGGCCGGTTCAGGTAGTGACTGGCGATTGACAGCAGGTTGTATCCCTGCTGCTGGGTCCAATCCAAAAAACTCTTCCGTCTTTCTCCATCGTTCGGATCGGCTGGATCGTCCCAGTTCGACGCAAAAAACCGGTCTCCCACGTGAAATGCCCGCACCAGCAGGTGCCTTCCCCCTTTGAACCCGAACCACATCGGATTGACTTCACTTTTTCCCAACTGACCGGGAATATCCGAGACAATGCATTTGAACGTTCCGCTGCCTCCCGCTGAGCCGTCCGAAAAAGTCGCTTGGTACGACCAGGTTCCCAGCTGGTCAGGCATAAATCGAAACTTCCAGGTGGCCCCGCCGTCGTAAAAGCCGAAAAAGCTCACGATTGAGCCGTCCGGACGAGTCCAGATCAGATCGAGGGTCACGTCATAGTACGGATCCGCATACTTTTTCGTGTTGGTGACGGAGGCCTCAAACCGATCCCATTGGCCCACTTCGACCCCAGCCTCCAGAGAAGTGACTAAGGCGAATGTGACGAAAACTCCCCTGATCGTGTATCCATTCATCATCTTCATCTTCGCAGTTTCCTGTCGTGCTTCTTCCAGAGTGTTTAGAAATCATAGCGCACCCCAATCATGACCTCCCGTGGGAGAGCAAAGTCGCGGTCGCGCCGATCGATGAGACTGCTGATCGTCCCCACCGACCCCGGAGCGGAAATGTTCACAGCCGGATCCCCAAAGGCCGGATGATTCAAGACATTGGTGGCTGTAACCTGAACGCGTAGTCCTGTACTCTCGGTCAGGGCAAAACGCTTGAATAAGCCCAGGTGCAGAACCGCCCGGCCGGGCCCTTCAATGATTCCCGTCCCTGCATTGCCAAATCGGCCGTTTGGCGGCGGGACAAAGGCGGCAGTGTCGAACCAGCCCTCGATGGATCGATCTCGTTTGGGGAGGTTCCCATCGGATAGACGGTCCGGACGGCAGGTAAAAGAGCCGCAGTTAATGCCGACGTTAGCTGGATCGCCCCGGCTGTACCTGGGGGTGAGAAAATGGCCGGTCTGAGCCAGAAGCGTAGCCGTAAGTTTCCAGCCCCCCATCATGTGACTCGCCAATCCGGGACGGTTCAGGAAACGTTTTCCAGAACCAAGCGGAAGATCCCAGATGACGTTTGCAATCAGCCGATGGCGGGGCGTAAACTGAGTATTTCCTCGTTCCCTGGCCCGATCAAAAGCATTCTCGAGAAAGGTTCCACCTTCGATGTTGGCATTATCGTCCACATCCGTGAGGTTTTTAGCCCAGGTCCAACTGGTCTGAAAATACAGGCTGGGCATCTTTCTTTCAACGTGAAGGAGGAACGCACTGTAAGTCTGGTTCCCCCCGTTTTCCCCGAGAATGACCTCGTTGAACAAAGGCCACGGCCGCCTCTGCTGAGAGAATCGTTCGCTGCTGGGCGGAGGCTGGTTGATGTTTCGACCATAGACGAGGTGCGTGGTCTTGGCACCCAGATAGGAAAGGCGCAATAGGGTTTCGAAACCGATATCCTGCTCGAGAGAAAGGTTCCACTGTTGTACGTAAGGATTGACGATATCGGGTGTCGTTCCGCGCACATTGATTGAGCCAAGCGTCCCTCGGGCTAAAAACGGCTGCTCAAGGGTTAAGAGCGGGCTTCCTGCCTGGATACTGTTTTGGAACTGCTCGTTGAGGTCGAAGGGCCCGTCGGAGACGACGAAGCGGGTGGCGAGATTCGCTGTGAACAGGTCGTAGAAAATCCCGTATCCTCCTCGAATCACAGTGGGAGCACTTCCAAATGGTCGATAGGCAAAACCCAGACGGGGAGCAAAATTGTTCGTATCGCGATCGCGCAGGCTCCGGGAGGGGAATCCAGCTCGCTCAGCGGTGAGGATAGGAATGGCTTCTGGGAACTGGGGCGGAACCTTCGACAGGGCTTCGGATGTGGGAACCACTAAGGCCCCCAAAGCCGGATCAAAACTAGACAGAATGTCGAACTTGTCTACCAGAGGGGAATCGTAGTCAAAACGGAGCCCGTAGTTGAGTGTGAAGTTCGGCTTCAGCTGGAAATCGTCCTGGAAGAATCCCGCCACTGAATGAAACCGTGCATAAAGGGTGCCTCTCTGGGCCGTGCGTGTGGTAACGGCGGGAAGACCCAACAGGAAATCGGCCCAGCTAAAGCCACTGAAACCCCCTCTGAAGTCGTACCGGCCGAAGTCCGGGAAGCTGCGGTTCCGCTGGGTGAATCGCTGGGGACGCCAATCGATTCCCATCTTGAAGGTGTGGCGCCCTTTGACCCAAGTCACGTGATCGAGGACTTGAAACCCCTCCTCAACGAAACTTGCCCTGGCCATCTGGACCCTGGCGAAGCCGGTGATCCGGACGTCGGGGGGCACAAATATCCCTTGATCTCCGGGCAATCCCTCGATCCCCAACAGATCGACCAGTTCCTGGGTCGGCAGACGACCCGAGCGGTTTTGGAACCGGCGTGAATAGCCGACTTTAAATTCATTAATCAGTCCGGGCGACACCGTCCACGTGTCCGCTATGAGGATTTGCGTGCCGGTACGCGAAGTATCTTCCAGATCAGTCAGTACGGCTGGGAGCTCGCCGGGCAGGCGGTTGAAAAGGATCCGCTGATAGCCAAAGCGCCCATACAGATGATGCTTTTCGGACAAATAAAGGTCCAGACGGTTGGTGGACTGATGAGCTTGTTCCTTTTCAGAAGCCGTCTCACGAAAGTTCGCGCTAAAAGACTCCGACGGACCGAAGTTGGGAAGCGGATAGAATCGATTTTGCCAGCTTCCAGACCCGGGGTATAACAGCGAACTCGGGATCTTGTTCTCAAGAAAAGGCTCTCCAGTGAATGGGTTCCTAACCACGATTGGGTTTCTCAGGTTGAGGAGCTCCGAGAAATCCCCTTCTCGCATCTTGGCCGTTGGGACAGATGGAGAGATGACTGTCGGCGAAGTGTCGCGCTGATATTCGTAATGGATGAAAAAGAAAACCTTATTCTGCTTGATGGGGCCACCGATTGACCCCCCCAACTGGTTGTTTTGAGTAAAGAGCTCTTCGCCTGTCTGAGGATCAATCGGGCCCCTCGTGGTGGCAAAGAAGTCTCGCGCCGAAAGCGCGCTATGGATGTTGTACCAGAAAAGCGAGCCGTGGAAGCTATTGCCGCCCGATTTGGTGATGGCGGTGACGTTTCCGACCTCGCCAAATTCCGCTTTGGAGTTGACGTAGCTGAAGCTCACCTCCTGGATGGCTTCCGCCGAAGGACTCAAATCAGAGATCTGATTTCCGAAACCGGTCGAATTCGAGCTGAGTCCGTCGACGTTGAAGTAGGATGAGCTCGAGCGGGCTCCTCCAAAGGATCGGCGCGAACCGGCCCCCTGGGTTCCCGTAGGCGTCAATACCGACCAGTCATACACGATACCGGAGCCGCGAAGGTTGACGGGCAGCTCTCGGAGTTGCTGAAAGCTTCTGGATTGGGAGATCGTGGGGGTTTGAGAGTCCACAACAGGCGTTCCCGATTCTACCGTTATTTCGGTAGCCATTTCTCCGATCTCCATTCGAATGTCGATGCGCACCACACTCAAGGCCCCGACATCCACCCGTTCATGGAGGAACCGCTTAAAACCAGGGAGTTCGGCACTGATCGAATAACTTCCCGGAGGCAAGTGCGTCGCTTCGTAACGCCCGGACTCGTTTGAAATTGTATTACGGTGGACGTTAGTAGCCAGATTGCTGATGGTAATTGAAACACCAGGAAGGACGGCTCCGGTCATATCCGAGACCGCGCCGGTAACGCTTCCAAACGTCGCTTGTGCGTGGGTAAATACGGGAAGCGATCCTCCAATCGCAAGAATCCAAACAATTTTGGCGAGAGGACATGGATGGAGACTCATACCTTTCTCCTGTAATGGGCGCCGAGACTCCGCCCGATTCATCAGATGTCAGATCATTTTGCCGAATGACAGGAATTTAACAGCGATCTTCACAGTCTGTCAAGAGAAAAGAGAACAGAGAAGAACAGAGAACTATCGGGAAACTCGAAGGCGACAAAAAACGGAAGGAACCGGGAAAAGCGCGAGGCCGATCTTGCCTGGGAAAGTGGCAAAAGCCCCTCAGCCACGCATTAAAAGCAGGGAGATGTAATTGGCCGTCGAGTACTCTTTTCCTACGACCGAGAATAATCGTTCAGCGGCGTTGGTCAGATGGATCAGCATGGAGGCGGCCGCTCGGTCCGGTTGCCGGTTGAAGACTGCTCGAAGGATCTCGTTATGTTCCCGAACGATCTCTTCCACTACGGGCTGGCGGTTGACCGCCTTGGTGATCCAGATCTCCAGCAACTTTCGCATTCCGTTGATGAGGTGTACCAGCACGCTGTTGTGGCTGGCACGAGCAAGCAAGACGTGATATTCGACATCGCACTGCGAGGCCTGGGCCGGTAGGGCCGCAGTCTCGGCCATCTTGGTCATGACGGTCTCCAAGGCGCGCCGGTCCGTTTCGTCGTGCCGCTCGGCCGCCAAACGGACCGACTCCACCTCCAAGATGCGCCGGACCTCGATGACTTCCTGCACAGTCGAGCGCTGGAGCATCAACCCGAGACCGATCAATCGCTCCACCGGCAGGTCATTTTGGGCGCTCACGTAAGTGCCCGAACCCTGGCGCGATTGGATGGCTCCAATGAACGCCAGTGAACTCACTGATTCCCGAAGTGTGGAGCGCCCGACGCCCAGCCGTTCACAAAGCTCGCGCTCAGTCGGAAGTCGGGAACCCGGCTGAGAAGACGCCACCAGTCGCGCCAGCCGTGCTGTCGTTTCCAGGGCCAAATCCTGACGTGTGATCTTCTCAGGGGCGTCTGGCCCTTGCTCGTCGGTCGCCACTTTTTCTGGTGCAGCTCGATCCAAAACTCGTCACTCCTTACCATCCGTACACGAATTGACTGATCAATTTGTAATTTTATAGCAGATTGACGCTGGCTGCTGTCAAGCTACGACACCCGTCGAGCGAAAATGGACTGACATCTGAACCATGTTAGAGGTGTCATCGCTTTCAAGTTTTTCACGTTCATTCGCCCAGACTGCGCATTTTGTACTCGGGATTGGGGCGCGGCAGGGGGCCATTCGTCCGGTCCAGCCAGGTCTTCATGCGGTGGTGCAAATCTCGGGTGCGAGCGGCGTCTTGCTCGGCGAGATATTTCTTGCTTCCCTGATGTTGGCGGCCAGGTTGTAGAGTTCCAGACGATCGTCCTCGAAAAACCAGAGCAGCTTGTGACGGTGCTCGATCGGCTCTAAGATCTGTTGGGTCACCCATTCGACGAAGGCCGCCACGCGTTTGGCCTGACAGGACGGACAGAAGTAACGCGTCTTACAGGAAAAGGCGAGCAGATATTCGTGATGGCAGTCCGCGCAGCGGATGCGGGCAAAGCCGTGGCGGAAGATCCCGCACTCCAGAAAACGCTCCACCGTCTTCTCCACCACCGGGCGCAGGGGGCCCTGCTCCTTCTCGTAAAAATAGGGGTAGCTCTCCCGGAACTCCGGCCAGTAATCCTGAAGGCACTGGTAGAAGGCCGTGTTTTCCGGGTGGCGCGGCCGGTAGGCGCCTGCGAGCGTCATCACCTACTGGTAACGCTCGTCTCCGGAAAACCTACGAACTCAGAATAGATGAGGATGAGATGCTTTCCTTCGCGCAGCGGCCTGGCTTTTCCCCGCTCAAACAGGTGGCCGACGCGCTCGGCCTTTCGAGCATTTCAGGAAACCATCGCTTGGGCAAACTGGCGCTGTTTTTAACCCTGGCCCGAGTGGCCCACCAGGGCTCGCGCCTGTCGGCCGTGCGTTGGGCCCAGGATCAGGCGGTGGAGGAGGTCCTGGGCTTGGGCGCCTTTGACGAAGACGGCCTGTACGGGGCCTTGGACGATTTGGCCCGCCGCCAGGAGAAGATCGAACAGCGGCTCTATGAGCGCTACGTGAAAAGACGGGGCGGAGCGCCGATCCTGTTTTTGTACGATGTGACCAGCACCTATTTGGAAGGCGAGAACAATGAGTTAGCCGAGTTTGGTTACAACCGAGACGGCAAGCGCGGTAAGTTACAGATTGTGGTGGGATTACTGACCGATGCGGAAGGGGAGCCGCCGGCGGTCCGGGTGTTCTCGGGAAGCCGGTCGGATCCGACCACGGTGGCCGATCAGATCGAGATTTTAAAGCAGCGCTTTCACGTGCAAGAGGTGGTCTTCGTGGGCGATCGAGGCATGGTGAAATGGAAAGGCAAGCAGGCGCTCAGCGAGGCCGGCCTGCGTTATCTCACGGCGCTCACGGACCCTCAGATGCGCAAGTTGCTCAAGCGGGGGAGCTGCAGCTGAATTTATTTGAAGAAAAGGGGTGCGAGGTGGAGGCCGAGGGCGTGCGCTACGTGCTGCGCAAAACGAAGCGGAAGCGGGTAAGGAGCAGCATCGGCTGGAGGACAAATTGAGCCGGTTGGAGGCGAAGGTGGCAGCGCGCAACCACCAGGTCGCCCACAGCCCGCACTGTCAGCCTGAAGCCGGGTTACGGCGACTGAACGAGTGGGTCCGGCAGCACAAAATCGCCGGTTGGGTTTCCCTGACCCCGGAGGAGCGATCGATTCGGATCGAAATCCAGGAGGAGGCCCGCCGGCAAGCCACCGAGTTGGCGGGCTGTTATGTGATTGAGACCGATGTCGCCAAAGAGCTTTTAGATGCTCAAACGGCCCACGATCGTTACAAAGATCTGGCTGGTTTAGAACAGGAGCTGCGCACCCTGAAGACGGGGTTGCTCGAGATTCGGCCGGTGTTTGTGCGCAAGGAAGAACGCACCCGAGGCCATGTCTTCGTCTGTCTTCTGGCTCTGAAAATCAGCCGGGAAGTGCACAAGCGATGGGCGGCGGTTTTTGGCACCACCGACAGCGATCCCTACGCCGTCACCCTGAAGGATGCCTTGGCCGCTCTCGGCCGGCTTTGCTGGCTGCTCTACCCAGTTCAAGAGGGCCTCAGCTTCCCTCTTCTCCCCCAACCGGACGCGCACCAAACCCGCATCCTGCAAGCTCTCAACCTTCACCTCCCGTCGAAAATCAAACATGTAGACAGGCGCTAATCCTTCCCCCCTTGGTCTTAACTCGCCTAATTATCTTCACTTACGGTCGCAATCCTGTTTGGATTCGAGGGAAGATCCGTCGGGCTTGCGGCCATCTCTAAGGCGAACCTGAACGCACTGGTACCCCATGCCTGATTCCGGCAATTCGACCAAATGTTCAATCCATTTATCGTCGAGTGTGACTTGCATGGAAACTCATGGCCCGGGTGGAATTTGTGTCCTGCCCTTGAATGTCCCAGCTGGTGCTCCATTGTCAAATATCACTTCTTCCCCACCGCCTGGCTGCCCGTAAGCCGGAGCCACTGTATCCATTCCTGTCTTTACCCTATACGGGTCAAATCGCCTCCAGCGATAGCGCACTTATTTATGTTACGAAGCACTAATTAGCTTCCATGGGGATGCATTTCAGTAATGCCTATGCGGCTGCTCCCAATTGCTCTCCCACGCGGGCCAGCATCCTCACCGGAAAGTGGCCCGCTCGCCTGCGTCTGACCCAGTACCTGCCAGGCAACAGCGACCGCCTGAGCTTTACCAAGCTCCTTCAGCCTGACTTGCCGGAGGGGCTGCCGCTGAAGGAATCGACCATTGCGGAGACCCTCGGCGCGCTGGGTTACGCTACGGCAAGCGTCGGAAAGTGGCACCTGGGAGATGATCGATTTTTGCCCCAGTACCAGGGTTTTGACCTTAATTTCGGCGGCGGTCCGCAGGGACACCACACGACCATGTTTGCCCCCTATGAAACGCTCAATATCGCGGATGCCCAGCCCGGCGAGTATTTGACGGATCGATTGACTCGTGGAGCAGAGCGGTTTCTGGAAGCCAACCGCGAACGCCCCTTTTTTCTTTACTTGTCGTTTTATGCGGTCCACAGTCCGATCCAGGGGAAGCAGGAGTTGGTTGAAAAGTACCAGGCCAAACCGAGATCTGACCCGAACAGTGATCCCGCCTACGCGGCCATGGTGCAGGGAGTGGATCAGAGTGTCGGCCGGGTCCAGATGAAATTGTAAGAACTTGAGATCAATGATCAGACCGTGATTTTCTTGTTTTCCGACAATGGCGGCGTAAGCCGGCTGGCGGTATCCGCGAGCCTCTGATCGTTTACTGGCCGGGAGTGAACCCAGCCGGCGGCGTCTCCCACACGCCGGTCAGCAGCGTCGATTTTTATCCGACTATTCTGGAGATTGCCGGAGTGCGCGGTACCGTTCTCCGTCCATCAGACGGCCTCAGCCTGGTCCCCATCCTGCGCGGCAGCGGCTCACTTGAGCGCCGGGCCCTCTACTGGCATTACCCGCATTATTCCAACGCCGGCAGCCCTCCCTGCGCCGCCATCCGGGATGGTGACTACAAGTTAATCGAGTTCTTCGAAGATGGGCATGTGGGACTTTACAATCTGGCTGAAGACCTGCGCGAGAGCCACGATCTTGCCGCCGAAATACCCGAAAAGGCCGGGGATCTGCTGAGAAAGCTGCGACTCTGGCGAGATTCCATAAACGCCGCCCTGCCCAAGCCTAATCCAGACTTCGAGCCTGCTGCCGACCGCTGACAGGCGCGACTTGTGGGTGGAAGGCGAACACTCTGTTTATAATGTCTGAAGCATGCCTGCCATTTTCCGATTCTTCACTGTCCTTTTAATACTGGCGGCGGCTCAGGCGCCTCTCGCGGCGGCCCAGGAGTGGAAGGCCGGCGTGGCGAAAGTTCTGATTACTCCGGAGGGATCGCTTTGGCAGGCCGGATTTGCGGCCCGAACGAGGCCTTCCGAGGGAACACTCCAGCCGCTTTATGCCAAAGCTTTGGCTCTGGAGGATCAGGCGGGCAATCACACCGTCCTGATTACGGCCGACCTGCTGGGGTTCACTGCCGAAATGAGCCGCAACATCTCTCAGCGGGCACAGGAGAAGTACGGCCTGCCTCGCGATCGTCTGCTTTTCAATGCCAGCCACACGCATGGAGGGCCGATCGTGGGCAGAATGCTGGCGGTCGCTTATCCTCTCGACCGCAGGCAGTGGGAAGACGTAGCCGAGTATACGCGCCGCCTGGAAGATAAGATCCTGGCTCTGATTGGCGCTGCCCTGGCAGATTTGGCGCCTGCTCGTCTCAGCGCAGGAAAAACCCAGGCGATGTTTGCCGCCAACCGAAGAGTGCCAACCGAGAACGGCTACCAGGGAGGTGTCAACCGGCTGGGCCCGGTCGATCACAATGTGCCGTTTCTGGCAGTGGACGACTCGCGGGGACAGCTCCGGGGAATTGTCTTCAGTTATGCCTGCCACAACACGACTGTTCCCGCGCAGGAGTACCGCTTTCATGGCGACTGGGCCGGATACAGCCAGGCATGGCTGGAAGAGACCTATCCCGATGCCACCGCTTTTTTCCTGAATGGCTGCGGAGCTGACGCCAATGCCTATCCCCGGGGCAGCGTGGAATGGGCCAGCCGCCATGGTGAGACACTGGCCAGGGCGGTCCATGAGGCCCTTACTGGTCCGCTGGAAGCCGTTCACGGACCGGTGAAGTCCACGCTTGAAGAAATTTCCCTGGCTTTCGCCACTCCACCGGGCAGAAGGGAACTGGAAGTCCGGCTGCAGGGCGGCAACGTTTACGAACGGCGGCATGCCCGGGAAATGCTCGAGATTCTGGATGAGAAAGGCGCCATTCCGACCAATTATCCTTATTTCCTTCAGGTCTGGCAGTTTGGTCCGGATTTCACGCTGGTGGCCCTGGCCGGTGAGGTGGTCGTGGATTACGCCCTGCGGCTGAAAAAGGAGCTCGGTCCCGGAACCATCTGGGTGGCCGGCTACAGTAATGACGTGTCCGCCTATATCCCCTCCCGACGCATTCTCGAGGAGGGCGGCTACGAGGGAGGTGGGGCCATGCTCTACTACGTTCAGCCGGGGCCGTTCACGATCTCAGTTGAGGCAACGATCATCAATAAAGTCCGCCAGATGGTGAAACGTCTCCGCCGGTAGCACTCTGGGAATTGCTAATTCTCGCTCGGATTCTTTAATATCTATATTGATGAACAATTCACTCAAAATCCAGTTGGTCTTGCCTGTCCTTATTTCCAGTTTCTTGTGGGCCTGTCAACCTCCCCCGGAGGAAAGCCTGGCCGCGGCGGTCGATCTCCCCGCGCCCGATCCCGACAATGGCCGCATCCAGTTGCCGGAGGGATTTGCGGCGCTGGTGGTGGCAGACGATCTCGGCGTGGCGCGCCATTTAGCCGTTCGAGACAACGGTGACGTCTATGTGGCGTTGAACCGGCTGCAGGACGGCCACGGGATCGTCGCCCTGCGGGACACGAATGAAGATGGGCGCGCCGATGTCATCGAGCGCTTTGGCGAGTTTCCGGGCACCGGCCTTGGAATCCGCAACGGTTATCTCTACTTTGCCTCCAACCAGGCGGTGCTGCGCTACAGGTTGCGTGAAGGCGAGCTGCTTCCCGACCCGGAGCCGGAGACGATCGTGGAAGGTTTCCCGGAACAGTCCCCGCACGCCGCCAAGCCGTTTGCTTTTGACGATGCCGGCCATATCTACGTGGATGTGGGCGCGCCTTCCAATGCCTGCCAGGAGCAGGCGCGCACTCCGGGATCTCCTGGTCTGGACCCCTGCCCGCAGTTGGAGCGGCAAGCCGGAGTCTGGAGATTTGACGCGGATCGTCCCGGTCAGGACCAGGCGGCCGACGGCTATCGCTATGCCGGCGGAATCCGCCACTCGGTCGCCATCGAATGGAATCCCGATCAGGGTGAGCTTTACACCGTTCAGCACGGCCGCGACCAGTTGAGTTTCCTGTGGCCGGAGCTTTTCACCGCCGAGCAGAACGCCGAGCTGCCCTCGGAAGAATTCCTGCTGGTAAAGGAAGGCTCCAATTACGGCTGGCCGTATTGCTACTACGACCACATCCAGAAAAAGCGCGTGCTGGCGCCGGAGTACGGCGGAGATGGAAACGAGGTGGGACGCTGCGCGGACTTCGGGGAGCCAATCCTGACCTTCGCAGGGCACTGGGGACCGAATGACCTGATTTTTTATTCGGGAGACCAGTTTCCGGAGCGCTACCAGAAAGGGGCATTGATTGCATTCCACGGCTCCTGGAACCGGGCGCCGTTGCCCCAGGGCGGCTATCTGATTGCCTTCGTACCCTTCGAGGGGGATCGCCCGGCCGGCGACTGGGAGCGATTTGCCGACGGTTTTGCAGGCGTTGATCCTATTGAAAGCCCCGACGACGCGCGCTTTCGTCCCACCGGGCTGGCCCAGGGACCGGACGGCTCGCTGTACATCTCCGAGACCGAGACGGGCCGCATCTGGAGGGTCATCTACACGGGGGAATAGCGGCCGCCGGCGGAGTCAGTGGGCCGCAGGCGGCAGCCGAATCTCCACCGGGAAAGCAGCTCTACGAGCGCTACTGCCTGTCCTGCCACCAGGCGGACGGAAGCGGTGTCCCTTATACCTACCCGCCTGTTGCCCGGGCCGATTGGGTCTCGGGTGACAAGGATTGGCTGATCCGTCTGACCTTGAAGGGCATGAGGGGCCCCATGATCGTAAACGGCCAACTTTACGACGATGAGATGCCCCAATACAGCTACCTGAGCGACCGGGAAATCGCCGATCTGCTCACTTACATCCGCCAGAACTTCGGGAATGACGCCAGTGCCGTGAGCCCCGAGGAAGTGGCTGAAGTGCGTGGGGAGGGGGGGCCCTGAAGCGCCGCACCAGGACTTCTGCCAGCCGCCCCAGAGCCAGCGAGGCGGCATTGTCGGGTGTCCATCGTTGGTCTTCCGAATCCTGCGCAAACAGGCTGAGGATGAAGTCGCCTTGCCGCGTGAAGACGATACCCACGTCGTTTCGCAGTTCATTCAGAGCGCCGGTCTTATGGGCAACGTCTACACCCAACCACTCTTCGCCGGAGTGACCAACTCCTGGCGATAAATCTTTTCCATCAAAGCCAGCATCTCGCGCGGAGTCGTCGAGCCCAGTCCCCACTTGCTTTCTTCTTCCGTGAGCGGAGCCGGAGCGGGCAGGAACACTTTTTTGTACAACACGGTGTTCTCGAGCCCCACTGCTTTCATGCGCCGGTTGACCGCCTCAATGCCGACGCGATCGATCAGTATATTGGTGGCCGTGTTGTCGCTGAGCACAATCATGAGCACCACAAGGTCTTTTGTAGTCAATTGAAGGCCCAAGTCCAGATCCTGCAATATGACCCTTTAAGTGACACGCACGTAATTAAGATTATAAATAGCGTCTTCATTGCATTTTTAGGCGAGACTGGCACTTAATTATAGATTAGCCCCTCCGGTCCTTTCGCCGAAATGGTACCAGACTCTCGTCTCGATTCAATAACCATGCGGCTCCTGTGAGCAATTGCGTGCGTGTCACCCATAGAGGGCGGCTTTTAGGGAAGGAAGCAGCCGATTGACTAGCTGGAACGTGCGCTCCGCTCCTTCTTCCTCACTGACGACGTACACGAAGTAGCCGGGACTCTCCAAAGAGGCCACGTAGAGTGGACCTTGCCGGACCAGGTGGACGTTTAAACCTTCTATTATTTTCATGGCCTCATGACTATGGCGCCTCAACGCGTACTGGTCGGACTTAGGTGCCAGCATGAGGGAGAGGAAACGTTCTTGCCCCTGGAAGACGTAATGAATTAATTGGACTCCATCCCCCTCGCAAAGGTGTATGGCGACCAGACGATACGGATCACCCACCCCTGCCAGTGATCGGCGGATGTCATCCTTGACTCGGTGGAGAGGTGGTACAAAGCCGGGAGGCAGCGGCCCTCCCTTGCAGTTCAGGTGATCCTGAACGACCTGCGTGTAAAGATCGACGCTTGTGATTTGCTGCTCGTTTTCCGCAACTTGCGGAATCCAAAAGAAGAGATAAAGGACAGCGAGTGCCATGGCGGTGACGGCCACACCGGCCGCCATCCTGAACCAGGATGGAACAACGCGGCTTCTCGTTTTCAAGCCGCCTAGAATCTTGGTTTCCAGGTCGTCCGGTATCGGCTGAGAGTCCCAGGCTTCTTTTAATCTGCCGCCTATCGCTTCTCGCGAAGCCTTCTCCTGCCGGCATCGCTCGCACTTTTCCAAGTGAAGCAATATCTCCCGGCTGGTTTCGACCAGAAGCTGCCCAGCCAGAAAATCGTCGAGCAGCTCTCGAGTATTCCCGCATTCTCTAGGTTCAAACTTGTTGATCTTCTGCATAGTTTTTAAGCGCTCTGTACATCTTTGAACTCCCTGAGGAACTTTTCGCGAAAGAGATGCCGTGCCCGGTTGAGGCGAGACATCACCGTTCCTATGGGAAGCTCCAATATTTCTGCCACCTCGCGATAACTGAATTCTTCTACATCAGTCAGTATCAGCACCGTCTGATAGATGTCCGGGAGCGATCGTACGATTTTTAATACCTCTTCATATTCGAGCCGGCGCGGGAAATCAGGCTCTACCGACAGCTCATTTGAAGGGATTTCGACCAGTTCCACCTCTGCCATGCGGCTGGAGCGCCCGCGATGCCTTCCCCAGACTCGGAAAAGGATCCGGAACAGCCAGGCTTTGCAGTCGGATCCCGGAGTGTAGCAATGAAAGGAATTCCATGCTTCTTTGTATGTCTCCTGGACCAGATCCTCAGCTACGGTCCGATCTCGACAGAAGCTAAGCGCGGCGCGGAAAAGAGGGGCATGATGAGGAAGCGCCTCCTCGATAAATCTTCTCCGTTTCTCCTGATTATTATCCGACTTCAACTGTTTACTTTGAACTTTGAACTCTGAACTTTGAACCCGTCAACCGCTTGAGCCTGGAGACATTGATCACCAGTTTCCGGTCCTGGGACTGAATCAATCCCTTTCTTCTAAAATCAGACATAATGGTCGAAACATGGGGCCGGTTGCCGCCGATCAACTGGGCCAGATGCTCATGCGAAATCAAGATTCTCAACTTTACCAGATTGCGATCGGAAAAGATCGGACGCCCGTGAGATTCGGCCAGTTTCAGGAGCGTTTTTCCCAAACGGTGCAAGACATCCAGGAAGCTCTGATTCTCCAGGTCCTGCTGAGTTTCCGTCAATTTCCGGCTCAAGAGCCGAATGTAGTTCAGGGCTAGAGCAGGACGCTCTTGGATCAGATGAAGGAAGGGGTCTCGATAGATGATCGAGATCCAGGAATCCTCGTGGGCGGTGGCTTGGCTTTGAAAATGGCGCGTCGGCCCTAAAAGATCCTCTCCGAAAATATCGCCGCTGGACAGGATACCTAAAATCTTCTCCTTTGCTTCGGCATTCATCGCCGAAAGCCGGACGCAACCACGGTTCAGGATGAACAGTGAGTCGGCCGCTTGGCCCGGCTCAAAAATGACATCCTCTTTCGAATAAAGGCGATCGGAGCAGAGTAAGGCGATGGCCTTGAGATCGGCCGGCGATAAGCCGTTTGCCAAATCCGTCTGCTGCAGATGCCAGTAACGGTCTGAGGTTTGCAATCCATCCAATTGAAGCTGTGCTGTGCTCATTAATGTCCTCCTGTTATTAGAAATGAGCAGGAGGATCGCTTTTATTCCTTAAACTTGAAAGTTTTACTCTTCGGATGAAAGTCCCGCCAGGCGGATGTATAACTGGTAAAGGATTGAACCCGTTTTCCCGACTCATCCGTGGCCCAGGCGGCTTGGTTCTTCTCGTCAAAGTAGATCAGGAGCGTCTGCTTTTCGACGCGGTCTCGGATGGGAAAGCTTCCGGCTTTCGCCAATTCAGTGAACGGATATGCCTTCGCCTGTTTGCCGATGATCACTCCCAGCATTCGTTCAGCGCTGATCCTGTAGGGATCTGTTTCATAGTCGCGGCGATGGCCCGTGTCGAAACTCAGAACCAGCGTATCCGGGTGGGCCTGCTTCCAATCGTTCCATGTGGTCTCCAGAATCGGGGTGATGTCGAGGGAAGTGCCCGTCATGGGACCAGCGATCGATTTCCGCCGGATCTGAGACCAAAGACTGTTGGTCTGCCTGTCGTAAAGCAGGACGTTGTCTTTATAGAGCTTTCCTGAAACTCCGAAAAGGTACCGTTTCCCGTCAATGATCGGGTCGTAACCTACGCCCGTTCCGGTGAGCGGTCACCACGAGACCAGAAGTGGGTCTCCGGCGACCGTGTCATTGACCACTTCATGCCAGTTCAGGATCTTGATCGGATAGGCTTTGCTGACGCCGCTGCGCTCGACTCCCAGCACCCGGTCCTCGGGACTGAGGAATCGATCCGCTTCTTGGGCCGAGACAAACCGGGGATCGGTCAGGGCCGGGATCCCGTCTTTAACCGGCCCGCCGGACTGGATTTCCCCGATCGGCACATTGTGCCGGGTCACATCGAACGGCTCCTGTCCGGGGCCGGCGGGCAGTTTGTTTTCTTCCCTCTGGGCTGCCAGGAATAAGGTAAGACCTGTGGCTAGCAAGATACAGGTAAGGATTTTGTAGCTCATGAGAATATCCTATCAGGCAAGGCCGTTCGTCGGATGTTCGATAGTAGACGACGACGAGATGGTTTGGATCACTATAATGACCTGACATGATGAGCTTTCGTCCTTGATAGCAGGAGAGGTTGAATTTTGTTACGCTACAGACCATGGGGATGAGAACGGATCTGGTTCGGAGCCTGATCGAAGAGTATCCTGATCTGCCCTTTGAGGCGGTCTATAAAGAGGATCTGCTGCGCACCGGGGTGTCTTTCACCGAAGATGCGCTGCGGGTGGCTTCCGGTTTCAAGCCCAAAGCCTACTTTATCTTCTCGTTTGACCTGGTTCCCATTTCTGAAATGCGAAACCAGGAAAATCTGAGGGCGCCCGAAGAAATCTGTCTGGTAGGCGGGCGCGGGAATTTTCGCCGCACCATCGTATCAGTCCGGCTCAATCCCAAGTCGCCCTATCGCGTGGGGATCTCGCCGCAAGGAAAAACCGTCCTGGCGCTGGAAGGCGAAGAAATTGCCCAAGTCGAGTTCCAGAACGTGCCTGAATACTACAGGCGCAGCCTGGCCAACGGAAAACCGATCACCGACATTGCGCCCACCATCGAGTGGGGCTACCTGCTCTATCTGACCGTCTTTCGGATTTGCCAGTACTTTGGCCGCCAGGAGGAATGCCAGTTTTGCGACATCAACGAGAACTATCGCCAGCAGAAGAAAAGTGGACGTTCCTACACAGGCGTCAAGTCGGTGGAGGAGATCCTGGAAGCTCTTCAGATCATCCATGACACCGATTCGGAAAGCCGGGCCTACACGGTCACCGGAGGCAGCATTACCTCTGAGCTGGATGGAAAGCGCGAGATTGAGTTCTACGCGCAGTACCCGGAAGCCATTGAGAAGCGCTTTCCGGGCCGCTGGATTGGAAAAGTCGTGGTCCAGGCTCTGCCTAAAGATGAGGTCCGCCGCTTCAAGGACGCCGGCGTGCAGATCTATCATCCGAACTACGAAGTCTGGGACCGGCGGCTCTTCGAGCTCATCTGCGCGGGGAAGAACCGCTACGTGGGCAGGGACGAGTGGATCCGCCGAATACTGGATGCCGCGGAGGTATTTGGTCCTTCCCAGGTGATTCCCAATTTTGTAGCCGGCATTGAGATGGCGCGTCCCGACGGTTTTGAATCGGTCGATGAGGCGATTGCCTCGACGACCGAAGGACTCGACTTCTTCATGTCACGCGGCGTCATTCCACGCTTTACGACCTGGTGCCCCGAGCCCCTGAGCCTGCTGGGAAAGAGCAATCCCCAGGGTGCGCCGCTGCAATATCACGTGCGCCTGCTGCGAGCCTGGCGCAAGACTCACGAGAAGTATGGCCTGGCTCCACCTCCGGGCTATGGGCGGCCCGGCATCGGCAATGCCATCTTCTCAGTCTCGTCCTTCATGGACGTGATTCGGGCAGATACTGACCGCTGGCCGCTGAGCGCTGACCACTGACCGCTGGCCAATAGATTCAAAAAAACGCGCCTTTTGTTTTCGGACTCATGGGGGAGCGCGGCCCCTTACTGGCGCTTCCGGTGGGAACCAGGTGCAGCAGCCAGTCGTCGCCTCCGACGGGACTGCGCAGCCCTTTGCCGTCCCGGGTGGTTCCCGCGTCGCGCCGGTCGGAGGTATCCTGAGCATTGATCCAGCGAACCGCATAGGGGCCATTCTCGACAGCCGCGTCAAGTTCACTCCCGGATTCCAGGTAGACCAGATACTCACGTCCCGGGTCGGCCAGGCAGTAGCCTGACGTGACCAGGTCCTGCCGCGGTGTCATCTGATCGTAGGCAGTTGATTCGAAAAAATCCCACACTTTCCTGAGAATGTCATGCCGCCTCTGGTTGCGGGCGGCCAAGTCCATGGTCCCGGAAAACCCGGATGAGGAATCTCCCTGCATGTCGCCAAAGATGAGTGCCGCCGCTGACATGTGGATCACATACGCATTTTTTCGGATATCGTCATCACTGTAGCCTTCCCCCGTGCGGCGAATATGGTACTGGTTGCCTGACCACAGAGTCTCCTGCGCCAGCAGCGGTTTGCCGGGGTGGTGATTGCTCAGGAGTGTCCGGCTGAGCTCCTGGCGATCGGTCGTCTTGGGACCTTGCAGGGTGCCGTAAGTCGTCCAGTCCGCGTCGCGATAGGGATCGTCTCCCACCCGGTTATGGACCGAAAGGGGATGTCCGAACACGTCCAGCCTTCGGACCAGCCGGCCCAGGTGCTCCACTTCCTGAGGTTCCATCCAGCCCTTGCCCACATTGGGCTCCGGTCCGGCCACATTGAACAGCACGTTCCAGTAAGGGCTGATTCGCGCCAGCGAGTAGCGAAGATAAAGCTCTTGCTCACCGGGCTCTCGCGGATAGTTGGAGTCCCTGCCGAAGAAGCCGGCAAAAGGATAGACCACGATGTGGCGGCGGGCCAGCTCGTCCAGAATCGTCTCCAGTTTTCTGAATTCGGCAGCCTCGAGCGGCCATAGTGCAGGCGTCTTCCAACCCCTGCCCCGCCCTTCAGTGTCGCGGTTCAGGTAATGACTGGCGATGGAGAGCGTGTTGTAGTCTTGCTTTTGAAACCAGTCCAGGAAGGCGCGTCGCTTTTCGCGTGGCCAGTTTTGGGCAAAAAAACGGTCACCCACGTGCAAACCGCGCATGAGGAACGGGTCTGTTCCCGCAGCAAACCAGACGGGGTTGGACCGGTTGACCTGGAGCATGCCGGGTAGATCGGAATCAACGACGCGAAAAGACCCGCTGCTTGCCGGAGAACCGTCTGAAAATCGGGCTTCATAGCGCCAGGTGCCCGTCAGATGCGGCATGAAGCGAATCTTCCAGGTCTGCCCTCCGTCATAAAACCCCCAGAAACGGATCTGGTCTCCGGCCGGCGTCGTGTAGGTCGCTTCGAGCGTGACATCCCGGTAGGGGTCGTCGTAGCGCCGCTCATTGGGGATGCACGACTCGAAGCGCTCCCATCGGCCCACCGATACCGGCGGATGCGCCGATTGCAGGAGCGGCAGCAGAGAGAGGAGGAGAATATGCAGCCTTACCATGGTCCCGGTGTGAAATAGTTGTATTCTTCCTGCAAGCCCAGCACCTGGATCGCCTCCTGGCCGGGCCTGGGGATGAAGTCTTTAGGCTGATAGTACATGGCTGTGTCCCAGATGATCTCTCCTCCCAGAATCCGCGGGTCACCCGTCTTTCGCAAGTAATCCTCCAGTTGTCGCCGAAGCCCCTGCCGCATGGGCTCATACTCGGCAAGGGATGCCACGTTTGACATGCATGCGGCGTCCTTTCTGAGGTCGTACAGTTCTTCAGCGGGACGTTTGCCAAAGGCCAGCTCGAATAAGGGTGCTACCTCCGGCTTGTGACGGTGCTGCAGCAGGTACATCTTGGACGGACAAGGGTACTGCAGCATATGGGCGTCCACATCGCCAAACAGGGGGGGATCCCCCGCCGGCCAGCGTTCCGGTTCAAAGTTTCTGATGTACAGGAAGTCGCGGGTGCGGAGCGCCCGGCCCGGATAGCCTACCCCGTTGTAGCGGCACAAGGCGTGCCGCTCCCTGGCGGTGATGACATGATTTCGCTGGGCGTTAATCTGTCCCGATTCTTCGGAGAACAACAGGTTAGTGAGGCTGGCTGCCGTCATTGCCTCGGGGATCTCCAGCCCTGCCAGATCCAGAAATGTGGGCGCAAGATCGTTGAGGTTGATGAAGTCATCGACCACCCGACCCGGCGAAATCCTGTCGGCCCAGGACATGATTAAAGGTATTCTCCCCCCGAAATCGTAGAGGTTTGCCAGGCCGCGCGGCATCTGCCAGCCGTTGTCACTGCAGATGATGATCAGCGTATTCTCGGCTTGCCCCGTATCTTCGAGTTTGTTGAGGATCAACCCCACTTCCCGGTCGAACTGCTGCACTTCAAAGTAGTAATCGCAGATGTCGCTTCGCACGACTTCCGTGTCCGGCAGGTAAGCCGGCACAGGGACCTGCTTCAGGTCCATGCCCGAGGCGACGCCGGAACCGACCGTGTAAGGCCGATGGGGATTTCGACTGCTGAACCAGTAGCACCAGGGCTTGGCCGAGGCATTGGCCTGCAAAAATGCGTCAAACGATTCGTATTCGGTACCCGCGTGGTTTTTTCTTCTGCCGCTCATCGCCACGCTGCCCGGACCCCATCCCTTTCCTTCGCAGCCCACATGATATCCAGCCTCTTCAAGAAGATCTGTGTAGAAGGGAAACTTATCAGGCAATATTCCCCACAGGTTGGCGCCTTCCTCCAGACGCCAGATATCCTGGCCGGTCAGCAGCCCTGCGCGCGCGGGAGAACAGGAGGGAGCGGCGCAAAAAGCGTGCCTGAAACGGACTCCCCGCCCGGCCACACTGTCGATCTGGGGCGTGCGCACGACAGGGTCCCCATAACAGCCCAGGTGGTTCCAGGAGTGATTGTCCGACATCAGCAGCAGGATATTCGGCCGTGAGGGCGCTCTTCTCAACTGTGGCAACATCAAAGCCGGGGCCATGGAATTATATTGAAGAAATTCACGGCGGTTCCAAGTCCTCATCCGACCTCCTCAGGCTTGCAGGCCAGACCTGCGGCCAGCCCAAAGAGTATAAAAACAAGCCGCTTCGTCATTCTGTCTTTCTCCGCTGATCACATCAGTATAGACTAAGCAGACTTGAAGCGATACACCGTACCGGCAACAGGTACGAGCACGCGGTATCTTATCCGAGCCGCGACCGTCAAGGGAGCGGGTCCGCTCTACTCGGGACGAGTCCCGGACTTGTCGAGCTCGCTCAGCAGCCCATGCAGCAGGTTGACGTCTTCCTGCTCCAACTGGGCGCGCCCCAGAATCCTACTCAACCGCTTCATGAGTCTTGTAACGGAAATCTTCGGGGGAAGTTCCACCGATTCCAGGCTCTGTCTGACGTGCTCGATCAGCCCCCGGACTTGCTCCGCATCGGCCAGGTGCAAAAGCGCCGGCTGCGATTTTGGGTCCGCGGCTGCCATTGAGGCCAAGTGCAGCTCGTAAGCGACGACTATCACCGCTTGCGCCAGGTTGAGCGAGGAGTACGCCGAACCGGTCGGAATTTCCACCAGCCACTGGCAGAGCTTGATCTCCTCCCGGTTGAGCCCATTTTCTTCCGAGCCAAAGGCAATTCCGACGCTGCTGGTCTGATAGCGTGGAAGGACCTCTTCAGCCAAGTCCCGGCAGGAAGTCACATTCTTTTTGCCTTCCCCAAAGCGGCCGCTGGTTCCGACCAGAAGGCCGACTTCCGCGGCGGCCGCCGCCAGCGAAGGATAGAGGGCAGCTCGGTCCAGGATCTCCGCTCCCCGCATGGCCCGGCTGCGTGCTTCCACGCCAACCTCGCACTCGGGCTGCACCAGGATCAGCTTTTCAAACCCCATGTTCTTCATCGCCCGCACTGCCAGCCCGAGATTGAAAGCGAATTTGGTGCGAACGAGAATGAAACAAACGTTTTCCTTATTCACGGGTCACACGGGTCAGGCGGCGAGCTCCGCCAAGCCCAGTCTGGCATTAAAGTCAGGCGGCATATAGAAGTCGCGAAACGTGACGGATGCATAGGCGACGATCGCCAGAAGGACAAGAATGTCAACGGCTCCCGAGGCTGCGGCCAGCTTTCCCATGATGCGACTCCCATGATTGAAATTTTGCTCCACAACACTACAGACCAGGTCCGGAAGGATTTTGGACCAGAATTTGATCAGTCCGGCGATTCCCGAGCCGCCCGCTGCGTCCCTGCCAAGATCTCGAAAGATCTGGATCATCGACTCGCCATACTGCCTGCGAAATGCCTCGGGATAAGCTCTCATCAAAATGCGATAAATCGGGATCGACAGCTCCAGAAGCCATTTGGCCCAGCTCATGACTGACCTCCAGTTTCGATGACCAGAGCCTTCTTATCGAGGATGCGCCGGCTTTGTGCCAGCCGGACCAGGCTCGCCAGACGCTCCGCCTCGGCCGCCACCGCTTTCCTGCCGGAACCCGAAAGGTGGTAGTAGCGGCGGCGCGAGTCGTCCAACTCCGGGTCCGGGCGCTCGTCGGTCTCTTCGATGTATCCGGCCGCCAGCAGGCGCTTGATCGCGCCGTAGAGCGTCCCCGGTCCCAGGCGAATCTCACCGCCGGAATGCTCCGCCACCTCCTGCATGATGGCATAGCCGTGGCGCTCCCCTTCGCTGAGAGCTAAAAGAATGTAAAAGTCTGAATGATTCAATGGCTTATATCGTACATCGATATAATAGATCTTTTGAATCCACCTTGTCAAGATTCGTGTGATTAGCGTGATTCGTTGGCCTATAATTCACTGCCATGCGAATTATCGTCCTGATCTTCTGCACCTTGATTGTTCCGGCTTACGCCCAGGAAGCTGTGCCTCGTGATCTTCTGAGCCGGCCTTCCAGCCTGGAGCGCCTGGACAAGATTCTCATCCCGCGCCGGAACTGGCGTCCCTTTCCGACTGCTGCCCGGCGCGAGGCGTGGCGCAACATCCCGCAGGCCGTTCGCGAGGCCCACATCCACCTGGGGGAGGAGGCGCTCGCTTACGACTGGGCGCCGCTTCCGGCCAGCCTCTTTCTGGAGTATGCGCGCGTCGGTAACCGCAGCAACTTCGAAGGCCTCCGCCGAGAGCGCCGCAATCGGCTGGCCGACCTGGTCCTGGCGGAGTGCATCGAAGGGAAAGGACGTTTTGTCGATGCCATCGTCAACGGCGTCTGGGTCACCTGCGAGGAAACATATTGGGGCGTGCCCGCTCATCTGGGCATGCAGAAGGCCGGCCCGGGCCTGCCTGATATCTCCGAGCCCACGGTGGACCTCTTTGCCGCCGAGACGGGAGCGCTCCTGGCCTGGACGCATTACCTTCTCGGACCTCAGCTCGAGCAAGTCTCCCCGCTGGTCCCTCAACGCATCCTCCTGGAGGTAGATCGGCGCATTTTGACGCCCAACCTCGAGCGGGACGACTTCTGGTGGATGGGTTTTTCCGATCGCCGGGTCAACAATTGGAATCCCTGGATCAACTCCAACTGGCTGACGATGGTCCTGCTTCTGGAAGAAAACGAAGCCCGCCGCTTTGCAGCGGTGGGCAAGACCCTGAAGAGCCTCGATAACTTTTTAAATGATTATCCGGCCGACGGCGGCTGCGACGAGGGCCCGGGCTACTGGGGCCGCGCCGGCGCTTCGCTCTTTGACTGCCTGGAGCTTCTTTACAGCGCCACGGGCGGTGAGTTGGACATTTATGACAACTCGCTGGTGCAGGACATCGGCCGTTACATCTACCGGGTACAGATCGACGAGAATTATTTCATCAACTTTGCAGACGCGTCGGGCAGGGTGGATGTCCCTGCCGACCTGGTTTTTCGCTACGGGCAAAGGATTCATGACCCTCAGATGATCGGCTTTGGCGCCTTCGCCGCCTCCCGGCAGGGCATTGGAAAAGGGGCGGTCTCCGGAGGCGGGAGCATCGGACGCCAACTGGCTGCTCTGTTCAATCTTCCCGACCTGCTTGCCGCTGAACCGGCCGAACCTCTGCTGCGCGACGTCTGGCTGCCCGATCTCCAGGTGATGGTCGCCCGCTCCCAGGGCGGCTCCTCGGAAGGCCTGTATCTGGCCGCCAAGGGAGGGCACAATGCCGAAAGCCACAACCATAATGATGTCGGCAATTTCATCGTCTACGTCGATGGCCGGCCGGCCATCGTGGATGCCGGCGTGGGGACCTACACCGCTCAGACCTTCAGTTCGCGCCGCTACGAGATCTGGACCATGCAGTCCGCCTTTCACAACCTGCCCACCGTGGGCGGGGTCATGCAAAAGAACGGGCCCGAGTTTGCCTCCCGGGATGTCTCCTACCGGGCCGATGACCGCAGGGCAGAATTTTCCCTGGACATCGCCGGCGCTTATCCTCCGGAGGCCGGCGTCCGGGAGTGGCAGCGGACACTCCGGCTGGAGCGCGGAAAGCAAATCGAACTGGTGGACAGCTATCGCCTGCGCGACCCTGTCTCGGAACCGGCGCTTACCCTGATGACCCCGTGTGAGGTCACTGTGGTTGCCCCCGGCAAGCTGATACTTCGAACGACTTCCTCAGAATCCGGCCAGTCGTCCACTCTCGAGATCGAGTATGATCCCGGGAAACTTTCAGCAGCCACCGAAGAGATCCCGCTGGACGACGGCCGGTTGACACGCGTCTGGGGAAATCACCTGACCCGCATTCTTCTGAAGGCAGACGGCCCGTCGCAGCAGGATTCCTGGGTCTTGCGGATCACTGAGAGGCAGTAAAGACTGTCTCAGCCGTTTCCCTGGCAAAGTCTTCAAAGCGGCGCGCGGGATGCCCTAATACACGAGGGAATGTTGAGTTTACCGGCATTTAAAAACCAGGCGCTGACGGATTTTTCGAAGGCCGAAAATTGCCAGGCCATGGAGCAGGCTCTGGCCCGCGTGCAGGAGAAGCTGGGGCGGGAATACGAGATTATCATCGGGGGAGAGGCGATCAAGACTCCCAATAATTTCGTATCGATTAATCCCTCGAAGGAAGACGAGATCGTAGGCGTCTTTCAGAGAGGCACCGGCGATCTGGTCGATCGCGCCATCTCGGCGGCGCAAGAGGCGTTCCAAGCCTGGAGCGCCACCGATGCCGAGGAGCGCGTCAGGTATGTCCTGGAAGTCTCGCGCATCCTGCAGAAGCGACGGCTGGAACTGGCCGCCTGGATGATCTTCGAAGTAGGGAAATCGTGGGTCGAAGCGGATGCCGATGTGGCCGAGGCCATCGATTTTTGCGAGTATTACTCGCGCGAGATGCTGCGTCTGTCCGGCCCGCAGCCACTGGTCAAAATCGCCTCTGAGGAAAATGAGCTTCGCTATATCCCTCTGGGCGTTGGAATCATCATCCCCCCTTGGAACTTCCCGCTGGCAATCCTCACCGGAATGACGATCGCCGCCGTCGTGGCCGGGAACACGGTCATCGTCAAGCCTTCCAGCGACTCGCCGGCGATTGCCGCCCAGTTGATAAAAATCACTCAGGAGGCGGGGTTCCCTTCCGGAGTGCTTAATTTTCTCACCGGCAGCGGATCGGAAATCGGCGACCCGCTGGTCACCCATCCGCGCACCCGCTTTATCGCTTTCACCGGCTCCAAACAGGTGGGACTGCGCATCAACGAACTGGCCGCCCGGCATCAGCCCGGCCAGATCTGGATCAAACGGGTCATTGCGGAGATGGGAGGCAAGGATTCCATCGTGGTCGATGAGAACACCGACCTGGACGAGGCTGCTGAGGGCGTCGCCATCTCTGCCTTCGGCTTCCAGGGGCAGAAATGCTCGGCCTGTTCGCGAGCCATTGTGGTTCAATCTGTCTATGACGAATTCTTGAAGAAACTGCAAGCCAAGACCGAAAGCGTGATCCGCCAGGGAGATGTACGAAACCCCGATATCAATTTTGGTCCGGTCATCAACAAGCGCGCCCAGGAGTCCATTCTCGATTACATCGAGGCCGGCAAGAAAGAAGGGCGGCTTTTGACGGGAGGCCGGCAAGGGGATTCCGGAGGATACTTCATCCGTCCGACCATCATTGCCGATGTCGATCCTGAAGCCAGAATATCCCAGGAGGAAATATTCGGACCGGTACTGGCCGTTCTGAAGGCCAGGGACTACGACGACGCGCTTCGCATCGCCAACAACACGGAATACGGCCTGACCGGGGCGGTCTACACACGGGACCCGGCGAAGATTGAAGACGCCGAGCGGCAGTTCCACATCGGAAATCTCTACATCAACCGAAAATGCACCGGCGCCCTGGTGGGAGTGCATCCTTTCGGCGGCTTCAATATGAGCGGGACCGACTCAAAGGCAGGCGGCCCTGACTACCTTTTGCTCTTCACACAGGCCAAGGTCATCTCCAAGAAAGTCAGCGGACCCCCGGAACGCGGGGCGGGTGGGGAGTGATGTTTAGGGCTACAGGCTGTAGGCTGTAGGCTAAAGCGGCCTGGCGCGTGAAGTCTTCGGTTCTCTTTGGTAAAATTAACCCGCCTTGAACGATATATATGAAAGCCTACAGCCTACAGCCTACAGTCTTGACGCTGCGATCATCAATGACTTCAGCATCCAGGTGGCCACCGTCAACGGGTCTGGAAGTCAATCCTCAAATAACGTCTTGATGAGGTCCATCTTTCAGATGGGCATTCCTATCAGCGGCAAGAATCTTTTCCCTTCCAATATTGCCGGCTTGCCGACCTGGTTCACCATCCGGGCCTCCAAGGATGGCTACATCGGACGCAGGAAGGAAATCGACATCCTGATTGCCATGAATCCCGAGACGGCCAAAGAAGATGTCCAGTCGCTGGAGCCGGGCCGTGTGGTCATCTACGAAGAAAAGCTCAACCTTTCAGAGTTGCGGGATGACCTGATTTTTTACCCGGTGCCCTTTACGAAGCTGGCGTCCGAAATTGTCGATGATACCCGCCTGCGCAAGCTAGTGGCCAACATGATCTATGTGGGCACGGCAGCCGAATTGTTGTCCATCGATATGAAGGAAGTGGAATCGGCCATTGCCAAATGGTTCAAGTCCAAGCGCAAGGCCGTTGAGTTCAATATCAAGGCCGCTCATCTGGGCGCACAGTACGCTCGAGAGAACCTGGCCAAGCAGGACCCTTATCGCGCCGAGGCGATGGCTAAGACGCAGGGAAAGATCATCATCGACGGCAACTCGGCCAGCGCTCTGGGCTGTATGATGGCCGGAGCCACCGTGGTGACCTGGTATCCCATCACGCCTTCCAGCAGCCTTTGCGAAACCCTGATCGATTACATGAAGCGCTTCCGCCTTGACCCCGAGACCGGTAAGGCCACCTACGCCATCGTCCAGGCCGAAGATGAGATGGCCGCTCTGGGAATGGCTCTGGGCGCCGGATGGGCCGGAGCCCGCTCCATGACTTCCACGTCCGGTCCCGGCATTTCTCTCATGGCTGAATTCACCGGTCTGGGCTACTTTTCGGAAGTGCCCTGCGTCATTTTCGACATCCAGCGAGTGGGACCCAGCACCGGACTTCCGACCCGCACCTCTCAGGCCGATATCTTTGCCCTTTATTACCTGTCGCATGGAGACACCAAGCATATCGTTCTGCTTCCCGGGACGGTCCAGGAGTGTTACGAAATGGCCATTCAAGCCTTCGATCTGGCCGAGAAGTTCCAGCAGCCGGTGTTTGTCGCCTCTGACCTGGACCTCGGCATGAACAACTGGATGGCCGACTCCTTTCCCTATCCGGACAAGCCTCTGGAAAGGGGTAAGGTGCTGACAGCCGACGACCTGGAACGCCTGGGCGGATTCGCGCGCTATCGCGACGTCGATGGGGACGGCATTCCTTACCGGACCTTGCCCGGCACGCGACATCCCCAAGCCGCCTACTTCACGCGGGGCAGCGGGCATAACGACATGGCCAGATATTCCGAGCGTCCCGAAGATTATGAAGCCCTGATGGACAGACTGGCCAAAAAGCATGAAACGGCCAGAAAAATCGTGCCCCAGCCCATCGTGCACTACGCAGAAGGGGCTGAAATTGGGATCGTCTTTTATGGTTCGACGGAAGCCGCCATGCAGGAGTGCATCGACCAGCTCCGGCAGGAATATGAGATCGACGTGAACCACTTGAGAATTCGGGCCCTGCCCCTGAGCGCTCAAGTGAGTGAGTTCGTATCGCGTTGCCGGCGGGTCTATGTGGTGGAGCAGAATCGGGACGGCCAACTGGCCGATCTGATCCAATTGGAGGCGCCCTCCCAGACGGCCAAAATCAGAAAATTGCTGCACTACAAGGGAATTCCCATTGACGCTCGATTTATAACCGATAAGATCGTCAACTTTGAAAAACAGGCGATTGCCTGAACGAGGATTAATCTAATGTCTGTTGGCGCTACAAGATCACCGAAAGTAAACCGGATCGGCCTGGCCATGGCTGACTATAAAGGGGCTGCTTCCACGCTTTGCGCCGGATGCGGCCATGACGCCATCACCAGCCAGATCATTAAAGCTTTTTATGAAATGGGTGTGGACCCCTATAACGTCATGAAGATGAGCGGAATCGGCTGTTCCAGCAAGACTCCCGCCTATTTTCTGAGCACCTCCCACGGGTTTAACGCCCTCCACGGACGGATGCCCTCAGTGGCCACGGGGGCGATGCTGGCCAACCGCAAGATGATTTGCATCGGCGTGAGTGGCGACGGGGACACCGCATCGATCGGTCTCGGGCAGTTTTGCCATCTGCTGCGCAGAAACATCCCCATGATCTACATCATTGAAAACAATGGAGTGTACGGGCTGACCAAAGGCCAGTTTTCGGCCACGGCCGACATGGGTTCGAAGCTGAAGACGGGCGTGGTCAATGACCTTCCAGCCATTGACTGCTGCGCTCTGGCTATCGAGATGGGATGCAGCTACGTGGCGCGTTCCTTTGCCGGGGATCCGAAGCAGTTGGTGGCTCTTGTTCAGGGCGCCCTCAGCCACAGCGGTACAAGCGTTCTCGACGTCATCAGCCCCTGCGTGACCTTTAACAATCATGAGGGTTCGACCAAGAGCTATCCCTGGGCCAAGGAGCACGAGGAGCTGCTGCACCAGATCGACTTCGTGCCTCACTTCGAGCAGATCGAATCTGCGGAGTACGAGGAAGGGGAAGCCCAGGACGTGCGCATGCATGACGGTTCGCTCATCCGGCTGAGAAAAGCCACTCGTGATTACGACCCAATGAACAAGAATATGGCTCAGCGGATGCTCAGGGAAACCCGCGACGCCGAAGAATTCCTCACCGGACTGATCTACGTCAATCCGGTAGCCGAGACTTTCCTGGATGCCTTGCAAATGACCGCTGAACCGCTCTCCTCGCTCCCGCAGGAAAAGCTCCGCCCCAGCCCCGAGGCCCTGGATGAGGCGATGAGGGAGTTGATGTAGAGGCGCTGGGCGTTTCTACTGGCTCAAAACCCAAATCCGCTTGCCTTTTTAGTTTTACTGTGTTAAAACGTCAGAGCAATGGAACGAGAGCTGAAGAAGAACCGGGCCTTGTGGGAGCTGTTTGAGACCATCGCGGAGTTGGCGAATGGCCAGGAGTGCGCGCGCTTTTTCCGGGACCTGTGCACGATCACTGAACTGGAGGCCATGGCCGAAAGGTGGCAGGTAGCGCGCATGGTGGCTCAGGAGATCCCGTACCGCCAAATCAGCCGCCATACCGGCGCCAGCACCGCCACCGTCACGCGTGTCGCCCAGTGGCTTCATCACGGCGAAGGCGGCTACCGCGCCGCCCTGGAGGCCCTCGCCACTCAACAGAGCCGCGACTGTAAAGGAGCGGCCCCAAAAAAAGCAGGAACTAAAGAACCCAAGTGAAACTCAACGGTGACAACCTCAAAATAGCCATGCAGCGGCAGGGAAGACTCGCCGAGTCCTCCATGCACATGCTCAAGTCGAGCGGACTCGACTTCGATCACTATGAAGGGAGGCTCTTCTCGCGCTGCCGGAATTTTGCCTTGGACATCCTCTTCCTCAGGGACGACGATATACCTGAGTATGTCCAGGACGGCGTGACCGACCTGGGCATCGTCGGTCTCAACGTGATCCAGGAGAAAAACGCCCAAGTCGCTCAGCTTGATGTTCTGGGTTTCGGCGCCTGCACCCTTTCCATTGCCGTCCCTCGCAAGGGTGCCTATCGCACTGTTTTCGACCTGGACGGCCGTCGTATTGCTACTTCCTATCCTCACATCCTGGGCCGATTTCTCGAGCAAAAAAAGATCAAGGCGCGCATTATCGAGATCAGCGGCTCGGTTGAGATCACGCCCAGCCTGGACGTGGCCGACGCCATCTGCGACCTGGTGTCTACGGGGAGCACCTTGAGAATGAACGATCTCGAGCCCATCGAAGTTGTTCTCAAGTCGGAAGCCGTATTGATCGCCAATCCCGGTTCACTCGAAAGAACCGAAAAACGCGCGCACATCGAGCGGCTGCGAATTCGCTTCCAGGGGAACATCCGGGCCAGAAAGACCAAGTACGTCATGATGAATGCTCCGGAGTCGGCGCTGGAGGAAATCCGCAGCATTCTGCCGGGAATGAAGAGCCCCACTATCGTGCCTCTGGCCGAGAAAGGAATGATTGCCATTCATTCAGCGGTCCCGGAGGAGGTCTTCTGGGATGTGATTGAGAAGCTCAAGAAAACAGGCGCTACTGACATTCTGGTGGTGCCGGTGGAAAAAATGGTGGTGTGATGAAAGTCTACCGTTTCAAGGATCTCACACAGGCAGAAGCGGAAGAGTTATGCCGCAGAAATCCGGCGGCGGACTCTTCCGTGATGGACACCTGCTCGGCCATTTTCGCTGAGGTCGAACGGCGGGGAGATGAGGCGGTTCGCCGTTTCACAGCCGAATTTGACGGGGCTGAGGTCGCCGCGCTGGAGGTCCCGGCCAACGAGTTGGCCCAGGCTGGCAGCCGGGTTTCCAGACAAGCGCTGCAGGCCCTGGAGGCTGCCGCCGCCAATATTCGGCACTTTCACGCCGCTCAGGGCGGGCAGGAGCCGCCGGTCGAGGTCCGGCCGGGAGTGACCTGCTGGCGCGAAGCGCGGGCCATCGAATCGGTGGGTCTGTATATCCCGGGAGGAAGCGCCGTCCTGCCTTCCACTGTCTTGATGCTGGCCATTCCGGCCCGGCTGGCGGGCTGCTCGCAGGTGATTATTTGCGTACCTCCCCGCCAGGACGGCTCGGTCTCTCCCGAGGTTCTAGCTGCCGCCGCCATCTCAGGAGTCAGCCGGGTTTTCAAGATCGGCGGGGCTCAGGCCATTGCGGCCATGGCCACTGGGACGGAAAGCGTCCCCCGCGTGGACAAGATCCTGGGGCCGGGCAATCGCTGGGTTCAGGCGGCCAAGCTGCTGGCGTCGCTGCGAGGGGTTGCCACCGACATGGTGGCCGGCCCCAGCGAGGTTCTGGTGATCGCCGACCAGTCGGCTTGTGCGGATTTCGTAGCTGCCGATCTGATTTCTCAGGCCGAGCATGGCTGCGACAGCCAGGCCATCCTGGTTTCCACCTGGCAGCCGCTGATCGATGAAATGAAAAGCCGCCTGCAGGCTCAACTGGCGGATCTGCCGCGAAGGACCCTGGCGGCCCAGGCGCTCAAGCATAGCTTTGCAGTGCTGGCCGGCACGCTTGAGGAAGCGCTGGATTTCTCTAACCGCTACGCTCCGGAGCACTTGATTTTGCATGTTGAGGATCCGCAGAGATGGCTGTCCGGCATCCGCTCGGCCGGTTCGGTTTTTCTGGGGCCCTGGTCGCCCGAGGTGGCCGGCGATTACGCCTCGGGTACGAATCACACCCTTCCCACTTCAGGGCAGGCCCGAGCCATTTCCGGCGTCTCATTGGATAGCTTTGTCAAGAAGATCACCTTCCAGCGGCTGACGCGTGAAGGACTGCTGGCGCTGGCGCCCACCCTGGAAACTCTGGCCGACATGGAAGGTTTGGAGGGGCACCGCCGAGCCGTCCGCCTGCGGGTTGAATAATATGAGCATCGCCGATCTGGTCCGGCCCAACATTATCGCTCTGGAGCCGTATCACTCCGCCCGGGAGAAGGTTCAGGAGGGCGTGCTTCTGGACGCCAATGAGAATCCCTATACAAGGGAGTGGGAGGGCATCCGATTAAATCGCTACCCTGATCCTTATCAGCGGGTTCTCCGGACGGCGATTGCCGGCTATACGAACGTGCCCATGGAAAGCATCCTGGCCGGCGCGGGTTCAGATGAAGTTTTGGACTGGATCTTCAAGGTTTTCTGCCGGCCGGGTAGGGACAGGGTGGCCACCGCCGAGCCTACCTACGGCATGTACCGCGTGATGGCAGAGGTCTTTGGAGTCGGCGTCTTTGAATTCCCCCTCAATGGAGAATTCAAAATCGACGCGGATCAGTTCTTAAGAAGTGTTCCTTCGGATGTGAAGGTCCTCTTCCTCTGCTCGCCGAATAATCCCACGGGGAACCTTCTGGACGCTCAGGAGGTCCTTAAACTGTGCCGTGAGTGGGGGAAAATTGTTGTCCTGGATGAGGCCTACGTGGAGTTTGCCGGCGGCGAGTCGCTGGCGGATCAGGTGAGATCTCATCCCAACCTGATCATCATGCGCACGTTGTCCAAGGCCTTTGGCCGCGCCGCTTTGCGCCTGGGCTATGCCATTGCTGACCCGGAGGTGATCGGCTATTTCATGAAGGTCAAGGCTCCTTACAACCTCGGTTCCGTCGTCCAGAAGGAGGGGCAGCTTGCCCTCAATGATCTGACAGAGCGGGATCGCCAGGTCAGAGAAATCCAGGCGGAGCGCGGGCGGCTGGAGGGAGAGCTGAAGCAGGCGCCGGAGATCAACAGGGTTTTCCCCTCCCAGGCCAACTTCCTTCTCTTTCGCTGCGCCGGCGCGCGTGAGGTCTACGAGGAGCTTTTCAGGAAGGGAATCGTGGTTCGGGATCGAAGCAACGTACCGGAATTGGAAGACTGTATACGCGTCAGCGTCGGCACACCGGCTGAAAACGATCTTTTTTTGCAAGAGCTACGGCATATCCTCAAGGAGAGGGGGAGCAAATCACTCAGATGAAACGTCTTGGAACCGTAAAAAGGGAAACAAACGAAACCAGCGTTGAACTGGAGGTCAACCTTGATGGACAGGGGAACTGCCAGGGACAGATCCCTCTGGGTTTTCTGTGGCACATGCTGCAACTGCTGGCCCGGCATTCAGGCCTGGATCTGAATGTCACGGCAAGCGGAGATATGCACGTGGACGATCATCACCTCACGGAAGACCTCGGGATCTGCCTGGGACAGGCTCTGGCGCAGGCCTGGGGCGAGAAGAAGGGAATTGAGCGCTACGGGTCCATTCTGCTGCCAATGGATGAAGTCCTGGTCGCAGTGGCCATCGATCTGGGGGGACGCTTTGCCTTTCACTCCGATTACGCTCCCCAGCGTGAAAGGGTAGGAGACTTGTCCACTGAACTGATCTCGCACTTCTTTCGCTCTCTGGCTGCCGAAGCACGCATGAACCTGCACTTCAAATTCCTGAGTCCGGGGGAGAACGAGCACCACCGAATCGAGGCCATGTTCAAGGGCTTCGCGCGGGCGTTGAAGGCGGCCAGCGCAATTGATGCGAAAGCGCCTGAGGCCCTGCCTTCGACGAAAGGAGTGCTTTAGAGTTCCAAGTTCCAAGTGAGGAACCTGGAACTTGGAACCCGGAACTTATGGTCGTCATCATCGATTACAAAGCGGGAAACCTTTACAACGTGGCACACGCTCTGAAGTATCTGGGGAAGGAGTTTAATTTCTCCTCAGATCCTGCCGTGGTTCGGCGAGCCAGCAAGGTCATCCTGCCGGGTGTCGGCTCCGCCAGGCCGGCTATGGAGTCGCTGGGCGAGCAGAATCTAATTGAAGCGCTCCAGCAGCTCGATGCGCCCTTTCTCGGAATCTGCCTGGGAATGCAGCTTCTCTTCGAAGGCTCCGAAGAGGAACAGACGCCATGCCTCGGGATCATACCCGGCACCGTGAAAAAATTCGACAATGCTCAGGTGAAGGTGCCGCACATCGGTTGGAACCAGGTCCGCCAGATGGCCGTCGATGGGACGCCCAACGCCATTTTTAGAGGACTGCCTGAGGACGGATTCTTCTACTTCGTCCACAGCTTCTACGTTCCCCAGTCCACCCCTGGGGCCCTGGCGGTGACTGATTACTCGGTGCCATTTGTCTCCGCAGTCCAGAAAGACAACTTCTGGGGAGTCCAGTTCCACACGGAGAGATCAGGCGAATTCGGCCTGCGCCTGCTCCGGAATTTCCTGGAGGCAACGTAGTTGGGATTTCATGCCTTAATGCCTGGCTCGCTCAAGTGGCCCTCACTTGAAACTTGAAACTTGGAACTTGAAACTGCATAGCCAATGGTAGTCATTCCAGCTATCGACCTTGTAGGCGGCAAGTGTGTCCGTCTGTACCAGGGTGATTATGAACGGCAGAGGACTTACGGCGAAGATCCGCTGGGACAGGCGCTGAAATTTCGGGCGGCCCGATTCTCGCGCCTGCACATGATCGACCTGGAAGGGGCTCGCTCCGGTTCCGGCCAGAACCGTCAGGCCATCCGGAAAGTCGCCCGGGCGCTGGACCTCCCCGTTCAGGCGGGAGGCGGCATTCGAACGTCCGAGGACGTTTCCGAGCTTTTCGGCTGGGGAGTGAAATATCTGATCCTGGGGACAGTCGCTCTCAAGGAGCCGGAAAAGGTAACCGAGTGGGTGAAGGGCTGGGGGGCCGAGCGCTTCATCGTAAGTCTCGACTTTAAGGCCGGAAAGCTGGTGAGTGAGGGATGGCTGGAAACCAGCTCCGTGACGCTCGAGGAGGCGTTGGCCCGTATTCAGGGCTGGGGCATCCGGCAGATCATCTGCACTGACACGGAGAAGGACGGCACTCTGGAGCAACCAAACTACTGGACTTATGAAAAGATGCTGAAGCAGCTATCTTCGGACGCCGGCCTGATTGCCGCCGGAGGCGTCTGTCGTCCCGAGCACGTCAGGCGGCTCAAGGGTATGGGGGTTCAGGGCGCCGTGATCGGGCGCGCGCTTTATGAGGGAGAAATCTCCTGGGAGGAATTGATCCATGCTGGCTAAGAGAATCATCCCCTGCCTGGACGTTGCTTGCGGGCGCGTCGTGAAAGGAACTCACTTCGTCGATTTGCGCGATGCCGGCGATCCGGTCGAACTGGCCCGGCGCTATTATCAGGAGGGTGCCGACGAGCTGGTTTTCCTGGATATCACAGCCACTATCGAGGAGCGCAACACTGTCCTGGAGTGGGTAAGTCGGGTAGCTGATTCCATCTTTATCCCCTTTACCGTGGGTGGCGGCATCAGCGATCTCGAGCAGATTCAGCAGTTGCTGCGTGCCGGAGCCGATAAAGTTTCCATCAACAGCGCAGCGGTGAAAAATCCCGAATTGATCCACCAGTCCGCTTCAGCTTTTGGCTCTCAATGCATCGTCCTGGCAGTGGACGTGAAGCGAACGGGCCAGGGTTGGAAGGTTTTCATTGGGGGAGGACGGATCGAGACCGACCGCGATGCCCTGGAATGGATCAAGCTGGGAGAGCAGTTGGGGGCGGGCGAGATTCTGCTCACTTCCATGGACCGGGACGGCACTCAGGAAGGCTACGATATCGATCTGGTGCAGCGCGTTTCCGACCTGGTTCGCATCCCGGTAATCGCCTCGGGCGGCGCCGGCTCCCCGGCTCACCTCCTGCAAGGTCTTAAAGACGGACAGGCCGACGCGGTCCTGGCCGCCAGTATTTTTCATTACAATCGCTACTCTATCGAGGAAGTTAAACTCTTTCTAAGAGAGAATGCGATTGTCGTGCGAATGAGCTGACCGCTGGCCGCTGACCCCTGACCGCTGACCGCTGACCCCTGACCCCTGACCCCTGACCGCTGACCGCTGACCACTGACCGCTGACCCCTGAGAGCCGCCAACTGACGCGGAATCTGTTGAGTCCTCGCCGCCGACGCATTTGGCAGCAGCCGGATCAGGTAAAATACTATCTGTTCTCATGTATCTCAGCTTCAGCGGTCAGCGGTCAGGGGTCAGGGGTCAGGGGTCAGCGGTCAGCGCTCAGGGGTCAGCGGTCAGCGCTCAGGGGCCAGCGCTCAGCGGTCAGCGGTCAGCGGTCAGGGGTCAGGGGTCAGGGGTCAGCGGTCAGGGGTCAGGGGTCAGCGGTCAGCGGCCAGCGGTCAGCTTAGGAGTACTCAAATGATTGCATCACAACTGGATTGGGAAAAAACCCAGGGCCTCATACCGGCTGTTGTGCAGGACGCGCAGAGCGGCCGGGTGTTGATGCTGGCGTTCATGAACTCTGAAGCCCTGGAGAAGACGCTCGAAACCGGCTTTGTGACGTTCTGGAGCCGCAGCCGCAACTCGCTTTGGACCAAGGGCGAAACATCCGGTAATTACCTGAAGCTGCAGGAAATCCGCCAGGACTGCGACAACGATGCCCTGCTCGTGATTGCGGTTCCTGAGGGGCCGGCCTGCCACCGCGGCAGCCTCTCCTGCTTTGGCGAGGACAGTGATTTTACGGCTCTGGAGTTTTTGAGCCGGCTCGAGCAAGTGATCAGTGAACGAAAAAAGGATATGCCCGAAGGTTCTTATACGACCCGGCTTTTCCAAAAGGGAATGGCCGCCATCAGCCAAAAAGTAGGTGAGGAGGCCGTTGAGGTGGTGGTATCAGCCGGCCAGGAGAAGCAGCGTTCCGTCGAAGAGACGGCCGACCTGTTCTACCACCTACTGGTCTTCCTTTCCGCCCGTGAAATCAGGTTGTCTGACGTGATTGAAGAGTTAGCGCGGCGCCACGCGGCGCCTGGACCTGAGGCTCATCATAACGCTTCCCCTCAATGAAAGCCTGAATGAAAGGGTCGGACGAGGAGTGAAATTCTTCCTGATCGCCTTCGAAATGAATATAGCCGTCCTTTAAGAGAATGATCCGGTCGGCCACGATCTCCAGGCATTTTAGATCATGAGTGACCACCACGGATGTGAAATTCTCCTGGTCATTGATCTTTCGAATCAGCCGGCTCAATGATTTCCCTACGATGGGGTCAACACCTGTGGTCGGCTCATCGAAGAGAATAGCCCTGGGATTGTTGGCGATTGCGCGCGCGATCGCCACCTGTTTCTTGGACCCCGGACCCATCTCTTCGCTCTGGAGATCCCCCAGACCCTCCATTTCGACCGCGTTCAGCAGGTAATCAACTCGCTCCGCAATTTTTTGCTCGTCCGTAACACCCTGTTCTCGAAGGGAATAAGCGATATTCTCGCGAACATTGAGGAAATCGAAGATGGCTCCGCTCTGAAAGACGTAGGAAACCTGCTTGCGCACCTGCAGAAGCTCAGCTTCGGTCATAGCGGTGATGTCCTGCCCTCGGAACAGCACCTTCCCCTTATCCGGCTTCAGCAGGGCGACGGCCAGCTTCAGCAGGACACTTTTACCGGTGCCGCTTTTTCCCAGCACGCCGACGATTTCCCCCGGATTGATCTGTAGACTGATCCCCTTGAGCACCGGATGGTCGAAGGCTTTATGCACCTCAACCATCTCGATCAGCGGATCACTTTCCGCCCCATCCAATCCGGGTGATCCAATTTCCTTTGATTTTGGTGTCGGAAAGAACCGCCGCCCCACAATCACTATCATCAATGCCACGTAAACTAGGAAGATGCTGATGAGGAGGAAGTTGAAGAGCATGTGGTTTTAGGCGGTAGGCTGTAGGCTCCAATCCGAGTGGCCTACAGCCTATAGCCTACAGCCTACCCAGCCGACAGCCTACGATCAGTGCCGAATCTGAAAGCGAGTCAGCTTGCGCGCCATTTCTTTCTTGCGAGACTGGTTGCTGTGTTTATAGGCGTGCAGCCACTCACGAAGTTCACGAGAATTCATCTCCAGAAGCTCGCACACCCACATAAAGCTCCCGGGACCCTTCGCATCGGAGTAAAACCATTCGACCGCATCCTGGCGCCAGAACTTCCACTCCTGGTTCGCATTCTTCTTAGGTGCGACGATATCTCGAAAGGCCTGGAGCAGAATACCTAAGGCCAGATTCCTCAGGGAGGGATCGGGTCTTTTTGTCTGGGGATACAGCCCGCTGCTCTCTATTGCCGATGTTCTCATTTTTATTCTATACCACCTCTTTTTTACCAAAATCGACGTTTCTCCCCGGTTGCAGTGGGAACTTATTCGCCATTACTTTTGATGTTCCGCGAAGCGAAAAGTTTCTATCCTACACCATTTTTGGCTACAATTCATCAGAACAATCAAGGAGGAATTTTGATGAATCAGGAACGTTCTAAAGCGACAACTCTCAAAGGCAATCCTTTTACATTAGTCGGACCGGAGCTGAAAGTTGGAGACAAGGCGCCGGATTTTACTGTAATTGACACGGACTTAAAGCCGGTGACCCTTTCCGACACACAGGGGAAAACCCGCATTTTCAGCGCGGTTCCCTCCCTGGACACTCCGGTTTGCGATACTGAGACCCGGCGTTTTAATGAAGAAGCTTCCCGGCTGCCGGGCGTGGGAATTTACACGATCAGTATGGACCTGCCCTTTGCCCAGAGCCGCTGGTGCGCGGCGGCCGGCGTTGAGAACGTCAAAGTGCTCTCCGACCATCGCGACGCTTCCTTCGCGCACAGCTACGGCACCCTGATCAAGGAACTGCGCCTGGAGAGCCGAGCCGTTTTTGTAGTGGATGACTCCGGCACTATCCGCCATGTCGAGTACGTCAAGGAGGTGGCCGATCAACCCGATTACGATGCCGCTCTGGAGGTTGTGAGGGGACTTCTAAGATGAGAGTTTCAAGTTCCAAGTTTCAAGTGAAAACCTGGAACCTGGAACTAATCGAACTTTGGGGTCTGGCTTGAGTTTGCAATCTCCCAACTGGTCAGAAAGACCAGGCGCACGATTCTCTCCATCTTGGGGTAATTGAGCTTATCGGGGGTGTCGGTCGGCTGGTGGTAGTCGGGGTGCAGACCCGTGTTGAAGAAAAGGATGGGGATATCCTTTTTCAGAAAAGGCCAATTATCGCTGCGTCGCAGCAGGTTCAGCTCCTGATTGTCATAGCGGAAGTGAAGGTCGAGACCGGTGGCTTGGTTCATCCGGCTGACCGTCTGCTTCAGGTCCTGGCTGCGGCTGTATCCCAGGATGTTGACTGAATTAATGTTCTGAGCGGCGTCCTGCCGCTCCAGACCTCTGAAGCGTGGGCTCTCCGGATCGGGGACCTCTTCGTTGCGGCCAATCATGTCCATCTGCAGCATGGCCACCGTTTGGCTGAGCGGGAAGGCCGGATCTTCCACATAATAGTGAGATCCGAGCAGGCCTCTTTCCTCGGCGTTCCAGGCTGCAAACAGGACGGAGCGCCTGGGTTTAACCGGGCTCAAGGCAAAGGCCTCCGCTATTTCCAGCAGGCCCATGGTGCCGCTGGCATTGTCGTCGGCGCCGCGGTAAATCTGATTGTTCTCTATCCCTACATGATCGAAGTGGGCTCCCAAAACGACCACTTCATGCTTCAGCTCGGGGTCGTTACCGGGTATGTAGGCAAAAACATTTCGGCTCTCAGTGAGCTTTCTGCTCACTCTGCTCTCGATGGCAGCCGTAACCTCATCCAGGGCAAAGCTTTGAGGCTGCAAAGACTGGTCGATCACATTCCGTATTTCATCCACTTCCCGGTCCGCCGTTTCCAGCAAAAGACTGGCTCTTTTTTCCGAAATGTAAACTACCGGAATTCTGACCTGGTCTGCCCAGACTTGAAGCGTCTGTCTGCCTTCTTCCGCATCTTCGGGCCAGGTACTGCGCGCTGCTCGGGAAAGATCATCGAGACCCTGCGAAATTATGATCAGGCCGGCAGCACCGTGTTCCTGAGCGTTCTTGATCTTCTGAAACTCTTCAGCGTGCTTGGAACGGACAAGTCCATCAAAAGGGCTCTGCGGATCTTCGTAGCCGGGTTCGCGGGTCAGGACCAGAGCAATCCGGTCCTCCACTTCGATTCCGGCATAATCGTCGTAGCCGTATTCAGGCGCCGTAATTCCATATCCCGCGAATACCAGTGGAGCTGTTGTGAGGCCCGAGGCGCTCAGGCGGGAAGGGAAGAAGTCCTGTCTCAGGACAAAAGTCTCTGCAGCCCGGCTGTGGTGACGTATCTCAAGGCCGTTTGGTGTAGAAAGCTCGGACTCACTGAGGGAGAAGTACTGGAAATAGCCGCTGTCTCCGGCTGGCTCTAAACCCATGGATTCGAACTGGTGAGCCAGATAAAGGGCCGCGATCTGATTAGCCGCCGAGCCCGTGTCGCGTCCCTGCATTTCCTCAGAAGCTAAGAAGTAAACGCCAGACTTCAGCTCTGCGGCCGTAATTGTATCGGCCGCGTTAACCGGAATACGATCCGGGGGCAGTCCCGCACCTAGCAACAGAAATGGAAGGAGGAGCAAGTGCGGGAGTAATCGTCTGTTTGCCATTGAACCATTTTACCAGAGGGGCCCGCCGGGTACCGGGCGCCCCATGGGCGGAGTGGACCTTCGCGGCTCGGTTGGCCGGTGGGAAATACTCGATTCTAAACCGACGCGATTCTGATCACCGCCGCAATTCTGATCCGAGCCTTGACCGTCAGGGAGCGGCGCCTCGGTCGGTTCTCAGTTCTTTCGCACCAATACATTGTCGATCAGCCGCGTCGAGCCGACCCGGGCGGCCACGGCCACCCGAACCGGTCCTGCAATCTCTGCGACCGGCTGCATCTCCTCCGCATCGACGATCTCCAGATATTCGACCTTTACCTTCTCCTCCCGCTGCAGCATTTGCCGTGCCTGCCTTCGGATAACCTCTGGGTCCCTTTCACCCGCCGCAATCAGGTCCCCGGCTGCGCGCAGCGCCTGATACAGAATCGTGGCCGCCTGCCGCTCTTCGGCCTTCAGGTAGTCGTTGCGCGAGCTGAGGGCCAGTCCGTCATTTTCCCTGATCGTCGGGATTGCGATGATGGAGCAGGGCACATTCAGGTCGGAAACCATCCGCCGGATCACCGCTAGTTGCTGAGCATCCTTCTCGCCGAAATAGGCTCGGTCCGGCTGGACGATATTGAGCAGCTTCAGCACGACCGTGGCCACTCCCCCAAAGTGTCCGGGGCGAAAACGCCCGCAAAGATGCCGGCTGATCCGTTCCACCTCCACTTTCGTAAATTGCGGGTTTGGATACATTTCGCCGGCTTCGGGGGCAAAGACCAGGTCTACGCCCTGAGCTTCGCACAAAGAGAGGTCTGCGGCCAGGTCTCTGGGATAGCGCTCATAATCCTCGCTCGGTCCAAACTGCAGCGGATTGACGAAGATACTGACCACCACAAATTTGCATTCTGCCCGGCAGCGCTCGATTAAACTCCCGTGCCCAGCGTGCAGTTTCCCCATAGTGGGCACCAAGCCGATGTCTTCATTCTGCTGCCGTTTTTTGGAGATAATCGCCCGGACGTCGGCAATTGTCTCCACCAGGCGGGTTTTCATCTGACCTTGACTGCCGGGACTTCCGGGAAGCGGCCGGTGCGCACGTCATCCGCATAGGCTTCGGCAGCCGAAACGATGGTCTGGGCGAGATGGGCATACTGCTTGACAAAGGGGGGGATGAACTCATCGAATAAACCCAGGATGTCGTGGGTGACCAACACCTGGCCGTCGCAGTACGGACCGGCTCCGATGCCGATGGTGGGGATCGCCACGGCTTCTGTAACAGTCCGTGCCACTTCTTCCGGTATGGACTCCAGAAGGATGCTGAAAACGCCCGCCTCTTCCAGGAGCTTGGCGTCTTCCAAAAGCCGAGCGGCCGAGTCCTGGGTGCGGGCCTGGCGCCGAAAGCCGCTCATTTGGTGAACGGACTGAGGTGTGAGTCCGAGGTGGCCCATGACCGGAATGCCGATCTCCACCAGGCGATGGATGACCTCCAGGACAGGGCGACCGCCCTCGATCTTCACCGCTGCAGCGCCACCTTCCTGGATCAAGCGCCCGGCGTTGCGCACGCCTTCACTGACACTCACCTGAAAGGTCAGGAAGGGCATGTCCGCCAGCACCAAAGCTCGTTTGGCGCCCCGGCTCACAGCGGCGGTATGGTGAATCATAGCCGAAAGGGTGACCGGCAGGGTGGTCTCGTATCCCAGCACCACCATTCCCAACGAATCGCCCACCAACAGGACGTCGATTCCGGCGCGATCCAGAAGCCGGGCCATTGTGGCGTCATAGGCCGTCAGCATGGCGATCTTCTCGCCGCGTGTCTTCCTGGCCTTGAGCTCGGAGATTCTGACCGGCTTTACTCTCTCTGGCACGCCGCCATTATAGCCTATAGGAGGCTGAACTGAGAGTGGAGCTTTTATCTGAAAAAATCGGAGCATACCAGAAGGCCAGGCATCCCAGGCTATAAATTATCCTTCCCCCTGGTATGCTCGATCCGGACTCTCTTCGGAGAGAGACCTTTGGGGTGGAATATGAAAGGCTTTGCACCCTTCGAGCCTCTTCTCTTGCAAACATCATGCCTGTCAATTGCGCCACGAGGCTAACCCCTTTTTTTTGAGTGGCTTGCATAAGCCTGGAGTTTTGCGCCTTGTAGAGCACACATTCAATTAAATGGACGATTTGGGCATTATCTAAGTACCTGCAAAGAGATAGGACGATCCAAAAAAATGTGTCAGAACGGGGCCAGATCGTTAAAATTTAATTTTTGCCTCACAAATTAAATTTTAACGGTCCTTGTGGCCTCACGTACAGCAATGTTCCCGGCTTGGTGCCCGAGCGTCCTTTCAGGCGCATCTTCCGCTTTTCCGCCGCCCAGAGACGTTCTATGGTAGCCGCGCTAATCTCCATCAGCCGCCCAGCCCGTCCCTGGGCTCACTTTCAACTCCCTCTGCTTCTCCAAAATAGGCACCACCTGGGGCACGAGGGCCGCTAAGCGCTTTCCGCACAGATAATCCAGCAGCTCCCAGATCTGCTTGAGTGGCTTCAGCACGGACGCGTCGTATTTGCGCGCCCGCTTGCGATGCTGCTTTGGGCCTACGCCGGCCACCGCCACCAGCTTCGGGCCCAGTCTCAGCCGCTTCCCCTGCCCCCGCACGAGCGAAGCGGCATCGCTGCGATCATAGCCGCTCATCTGGACAAATTCGTTCAACAGCTCACGCTTCTCCTTCTTGCCACCCTTTCGATACCGGGGCCCAAACGTTTTGATCAATACCCGTCTTTCCGCCATCGGCAGCCTCATCCTGGCCCTCCCTCCAGTGCTGGAGGACCCTTCTATTCCGTCTGGCCCCCCAAGGTTCCCCAAGGTACAATCAATGGAAACATGACCTATCTGGGAATCGACTGCGGCACTCAGAGCTTGAAAGTCATTGCCTGGGAGCCTGACAGCGGCAGAATCTCTTCAGCCTCTCGAGCCTATCCGCTCATTTCAGGCTTGCCGCCCGGCCATAAAGAGCAGAGTCCGGAACTCTGGATCGAAGGCCTTGATGAATGTATGGAGCGCTTACGGAGAGACGTGGACTTCTCTCGTGTGCGGGGGATCGGGATCTCCGGTCAGCAGCATGGCCTGGTTGTCCTGGACGAGGGCCATAGCGTGATCCGTCCGGTGAAACTTTGGAATGACACCAGCACCCAGCTCCAGTGCCGTCAGATTCTTGAGGCGGCCGGCGGGCCGGAGAATTACAGGGAGGAGATCGGCAACAGCCTGCCTCCGGGCTTCACAGCGTCCAAGATCCTGTGGCTGCGCGAGAATGAGCCCGGGTCGTATGACCGTGTACGCTGGATCCTGCTGCCCCACGATTTTCTGAATTTTCATTTGACAGGCGAGATGGTGACTGAAGCCGGGGACGCGTCGGGGACGGGTTACTTCAAGGTCCGCGAACGGCAGTGGTCTCCGGCTGCCCTCTCCTGGATCGATTCTCATCGCGACCTCTCTGCTTGTCTGCCTCGGCTGATCGGCTCGCAGGAGCCGGCCGGGCAGTTGCGAAAGGAGATCGGAGAGCGCTGGGGGATTCCCTCCGGTGTGACGGTGAGCTCCGGAGGCGGAGACAACATGATGGGAGCGATTGGGTCGGGCAATGTGAGTCCGGGGACTGTGACTTTGAGCCTGGGGACTTCCGGCACTCTCTACAGCTATAGCCGGCAGCCGGTGATCGATCCAGCCGGCGAAGTAGCCGCTTTTTGTGACAGCACCGGCGCCTGGCTCCCCCTGGGCTGCACCATGAATGTGACCGTGGCGACAGAGACGATTCGTGGCTCTTTGCTCCCGGGGACTATCGAAGACTTTGATCTGAGTATTGAGAGAGTCCCGGCCGGTTCGAGCGGCCTCATCCTGCTCCCGTATCTGGAGGGTGAGCGGATGCCCAATGTCCCTGACGGCACGGGTGTCCTCTTCGGATTCCGGCCTTCAACTGCCGATGCGCGCCATATCGCCCGGGCGTCTATGGAAGGCGCTACCTTTGGACTTCACTACGGCCTGGAACGGTTGCAGGAACTGGGTGTCGAGCCCCGGGAGATTCGCCTCATCGGCGGAGGGGCCCGGAGCAGAGTGTGGAGAAACATAGTGGCTCAAATTTTTGATACTCCGGTGGTCTGTCCTCGAAATCAGGAAGGGCCCGCCTTCGGCGCCGCCCTGCAGGCAATGTGGTGTGGCGAAGGAGGAGACATCCGTGAGATTACCGGCCGCTATGTTCTCCTTGAAGAAAGCTGGCGAGGGACCCCCAATCCACAGGAGACAGCCCTGTACCGCGAGTTGTACCATATTTACAGGAGTTTCAGTCAGGCGCTGATCGATTCGAACGTGTTCAGCGCCCATCGCAAGTTCATTCAGGAGAGAGGATAAATGCCCGATAATTATCAGCCCCGCCCCGAGCATAAGTTTACTTTCGGACTGTGGACGGTCGGTAATCCAGGAAGAGACCCCTTTGGAGAGACCACGCGAAAGCGCATTCCTCCGCCGCGGATTGCGCAGATGCTGGCCGAGCTGGGCGCTTATGGAGTGAACTTTCATGACAATGACCTGGTCCCGATCGACGCCACTCCCCAGGAGAAGAAGCAGATCGTAAGCGAGTTCAAGAAGGCCCTGGACGATCATGGCTTGAAGGTGCCGATGGCTACGACCAATCTTTTTACCGATCCTGTATTCAAAGATGGTGCATTCACTTCCCATGACCCTGACGTGCGGGCCTATGCCGTACAGAAGACCATGCGGGCGATCGACCTGGGAATGGAGTTGGGAGCCGAGGTGTACGTATTCTGGGGCGGCAGAGAAGGCGCCGAAGTGGATGCGGCAAAGAATGCCGCCGAGGCGCTTAAGCGTTTTCGCGAGTGTCTGAATTTCCTGGTCGGCTACGTGAAAGATCAGAAATACGATCTGAAATTTGCCCTGGAAGCCAAACCCAATGAACCGAGGGCGGACATTTACCTGCCCACCACGGGCGCCATGTTGGGTTTCATCAGTACCCTGGACGACCCGGAGATGGTGGGGGTCAATCCGGAGGTCGCTCACGAGCATATGGCCGGATTGAACTTCTATCACGCCGTGGCCCAGGCCTGGGAAGCGGGCAAGCTGTTTCACATCGATTTGAACGATCAGAAGTTCAGCCGCTTTGACCAAGACCTGCGCTTTGGGTCGGAAAACATTAAGGCGGCATTCTTCCTGGTGAAATTTCTGGAAGACGTCGGCTATGAGGGCCCGCGCCATTTTGACGCGCACGCTTATCGCTCGGAAGATGAAAAGGGAGTTCGTGATTTTGCCGCCGGGTGCATGCGCACCTACCTGATTCTCAAGGAGAAGGCCTGCCGCTTTAATAACGACGCCGAAATCCAGTCGCTGGTCCGGCAGATCCAGGAACAGGAATCGGAGCTGGGCCCGGCCCTGCAGGCATACAGTTCCGGCAATGCTCAGAAGATCCTGTCGGCCCATCTCGATCGCCGGGAATTGACCCGGCGTCCGCTCCCCTACGAGCGGCTCGACCAGCTAACCATCGATCTCCTTCTGGGGGTGAGGTGACACGCACGGAATTGGCGCCGAAAGCCGCGCCAAATCTGAACCTGACCCGGGGTCTGGCACCAATTTGGGCCCCTGTTCCCGATTCCGTGCAAGGTTTTCAAGATTTTAATGTAATTAGGTACCAGTCTGAGGAGGAAATACAGTGCTGATGCGGATTCTAAGGGGAATTACGTGCGTGTCACCGTTTTTTTTCGGCGAGGCCACGGTTGATATCGATCAGAAGCTTCAAAAATACACGACCGTGCGCCTGACTTCGGATTTGAGTGTTCTGACCGACAGAGAACGGCAGATGATCCCGCTGCTGATTGAGGCGGCCCAGGCGATGGACGAAATTTTCTGGGTGCAGGCCTATGGTGATCGGGAAGAGCTGTTGGCTTCTCTCCCGGACGAAGAGACGCGGCGTTACGCGAAAATCAATTATGGTCCCTGGGATCGGCTGGAGGGAAATGAGCCGTTTATTGAGGGCGTGGGTCCCAAACCTGAAGGCGCCAATTTTTATCCAGTCGATATGACCAAGTCGGAGTTTGAAAAGGCGATTGCCCAGTCTTCCGAGAAGGCCGAGCGCTTCAAGAATCTTTATACGCTCATCCGGCGCGACGCGGACGGCGAACTGATTGCCGTCCCTTATCACCAGGTTTTTGCAGAGAAAGTGCAGTTGGCGGCTGAAAAGCTCAGGGCTGCCGCCGAACTAGCCGAAAGTGAAGGGGTGAAGCGCTACCTCGAGCTTCGGGCTCAGGCTTTGTTGGATGACAACTACCAGCCCAGTGACCTGGCCTGGCTTGAGATGAAGGATAACACCCTCGATGTGGTGATTGGTCCCATCGAAACTTACGAAGATCAGCTCTATGGCTACAAAGCCGCCTACGAGGCTTATATCCTGGTCAAAGACCAGGAGTGGAGCCGGAGGCTGGCCCGCTATGCTCAGTTGCTGCCGGCGCTTCAGGAGGGTCTTCCCGTACCCGAAGCCTACAAACAGGAGGAGCCGGGCACCGATTCGGACCTGAATGCCTACGATGCCATTTACTACGCCGGGGACTGCAACGCCGGCGCCAAGACGATTGCCATCAACCTGCCCAATGATGAGGAAGTCCAGTTAAAGAAAGGCACGCGGCGACTGCAACTGAAGAACTCAATGCGGGCCAAGTTTGAGAAGATCCTGGCGCCGATCGCCGACCTTCTGATTGCCGAGGACCAGCGCCGGCACATCAGCTTCGACGCCTTCTTTGGAAATACCATGTTTCACGAGGTGGCCCACGGGCTGGGGATCAAGCACACCATCAACAACAAAGGCCCGGTCAGAGAGGCTCTTAAGGAAGAGGCCTCGGCTCTGGAGGAGGGAAAGGCCGATGTCCTGGGACTCTACATGGTAACCGCTCTTCAGGAGCGCGGCGAGCTGGAAGCCGATCTAATGGACCACTATGTCACTTTCCTGGCCGGAATATTCAGGTCTGTTCGCTTCGGGGCCTCCAGCGCACACGGACGGGCCAATTTGGCGCGCTTCAACTTTTTCGAGGAAATGGGGGCATTCAGCCGCGACGAGTCTTCAGGTACGTATCGCGTGAACTTCGAACCGATGCAGGGTGCGGTGGCCGCCCTTTCCGGGAAGATCCTGCGCTTCCAGGGCGAGGGGGACTACCAGGGTGTGGTCACCTTTATGGAGAAAATGGGGCAGATCAGCCCAGGCCTCCAGCAGGATCTCGACCGCCTCGCCTCCGCCGGCATCCCCGTGGACATCGTTTTCGAACAGGGTTTATCCGTCTTGCTTGATTGGCGTGATTCGCCTGATTCGCGTGATTCGCTGGCCCCAAAACCAAAGAACTAAAGAACCAACGAACTAACCATGCTCATCCCCATCAGCGACGACGACCGCCGGCTCACGGGAACGGCCTACATCACCATCCTGCTGTTGCTGGCGAACATCGCAGTCTTTGCATACCAGATCACCCATCCGGAATTCACCTATGGGTGGAGCGTCGTTCCTTACGAGATTACGACGGGCGAGGATCTCACCGGACCGGTCGAATTGAGCGTAGGGAGACAGAGCGTTCAAATTCCTCAGACCGGCGGTCCCGTCATTATCTATCTGACCATCCTCAGCGCCATGTTCATGCATGGCGGCTTGCTGCATCTTGGCGGCAATATGCTCTATCTGTGGATTTTCGGGGATAATGTCGAGCATCGCTTCGGTTCTTTCGTTTTTCTGATCTTTTATCTTTGGAGCGGCCTGGCCGCCACCTTTACCCAGATTGCTCTGGACCCGGATTCGATGATTCCCAATCTGGGCGCCTCGGGAGCCATTTCGGGTGTGATGGGCGCCTACATGGTCTTGTTCCCGCGCAATCGAGTCCACGCCATCGTTTTTTACTACGTCATCTCGATTCCTGCCTTTCTCTCAATTGGACTGTGGATCGCATTTCAATTAATCGCTGGAGCCGGGGTTGTGGGCGCCGCCGAGCACACAGGCGGTGTGGCCCACGGGGCCCATATCGGTGGATTTTTCAGCGGCGTCATTCTGGCGCTGATCCTGCGCACGATGATCAAGCAGGAGCGGGACAACGCCATCAGCCGGGCCGAAAGGTTGGACTCTAGAAGGATCTGGTAGGTTGCTTTACGCCCCAGGCCTCAGGCCTTAGCCTCGAGCGCCTTACGGCAATACTCGAGACAGCGTTTGACTTCGGCCACCGTGTCCTCGCCGTCATATTCGTATTCGATATTGGCGTAAATCGGGTACTGTTTGTCTCTGACCAGTTGCAGGACTTCGACAATCGGAGTATCGCCCTGTCCGAAAGGCACGTTGGGACCCTGCTCTTTCTTGCGGTCCTTGATGTGCAGGGTCAGGATGTCCCCGTGATGTTCCTGCAGGTAAGCCGCCGCGTCAAATCCGGCCGCTGTAAAGTGGCCGATATCCAGGTTGATGGCGATGTATTCGGAGTTGCCCTCCCGGGCAGCGGCGAAATCTTCAGGAGTGGCGAACTGGTTGGGCTCGATCCGGGAATGGTTATGCATTCCCACCCGCATGTTGTGCTGCCGGGCATACGGATCGATGCGCTTGGCCGTGCTGACGTTGGAGGAAGCGGTGATGTATTTAGCGCCCAGAGCTTTGGCCATCTCGAACCCACGCTTGATCTCCTCGTCGCTGTAGTTGTCCTGGAAGCTGTAGTTGTAGGCGTGCACGTTCACACCTGCATCATGGAAGCTTTGCCCGATGTCTTCGAAGGTTTTCAGAGGGACGGTGAGCCGCCACTCGCGCAGCTCTTCCCGGGGGGTGCCCCGGCGGCGCGGCTCAACGTGGCCCTGCCACAGCTCGCACTCACCGATGCCGATCTCGGCCATGGCTTTGATGGCGGCCTGCAGCGGCATGCTGCGAAAGCTGTAGCTCTGCGCGCCGATGGCCACGCCATTGACGACAGAATCAACTTTGCCAAACAATTCTCGCGGAAGCGTCAGGCAGCCCGTCGCCGCCAGCGCCATCACTCCAAAGTCCCTGCGATTCAGTTTTGACATGGGGTTTACCTCCTGATCGGGGATGATACCACTCTCCCGGCGCCTCCACCAGATCGGTGGGACTTCACTCTTTTTCGTCAGAGGTGATTGACATGCGTATCAGCGGGAGTTAAGGCGGTGTTTCACCGCCCTCACCCCCGTAAAGAGGCGAACAAAAGCACGATTGAGGACCTAAGAGATTTTTTGAAGGAGGCAGGTATTAATGGAATATAAGGGATATCAAGGAATAGTAACTTACGATGAAGAAGCCGAGATCTTCCACGGTAGAGTGGTATCCGGCCGGTCCGCTACCCCGCCGCGGCAAAGCTTCAATGGGGCCGCGATCGGATGATCGCGGAATCGCTGGGCGATGAATTCAGAGGTTGCGGGAGCGGTTCGGCTTCAATGGGGCCGCGATCGGATGATCGCGGAATCAGATCTGTCCGCGAAAGTCGAACGTAAAGTGTTGCGCTTCAATGGGGCCGCGATCGGATGATCGCGGAATCCGCCGACAGTCGACGATGGTGTTGTGCTGCCCATTATTGCTTCAATGGGGCCGCGATCGGATGATCGCGGAATCGCAACAGCCATCTGCATGAGCGGATCAATATCTGGCTTCAATGGGGCCGCGATCGGATGATCGCGGAATCTTCGGCGGAGCCCTGGAAGCCTGATTATTGTTGCGTGCTTCAATGGGGCCGCGATCGGATGATCGCGGAATCGTGGCTACGGCCTCCTGGAAGGACGGGCCAGGTCCTGGCTTCAATGGGGCCGCGATCGGATGATTGTCGATCACCATGGTATATCCCCACCTTGGTGGGAATTTCACCAAGGTAATTCCCCACGGGTTTCACCACGATAATTCCCCAGGGGTCTCACCAAGGTAATTCCCCACCCCACCATGGACAAAAAAGAGAGGTCATCTTTCTTCTGAGCGGAATGTTGACATTCCAGCAAGGAGGAGAGATGTCCCGAAGGAAGATCGCGATGAACGAGCATCTGG
>JBOGJG010000320.1:0-1041 GCA_050747825.1 Acidobacteriota bacterium
CGGGGTGAAAGCCTGTGCCAACTTCCAGAAGCGATGCTACTCTCCCATAAATCTCCGCCCGTCCTTCGGTCGGCTCCGTGACCCGCGACAGAATCTTCAGGAGTGTTGTTTTCCCGGCTCCATTGCGGCCGATGACTCCAAGAACTTCTCCTCGTTTTACCTCAAACGACACCTCCTTGAGAGCCCAGAAAAGAGATGCCTGCCGCCTTTTGCCGCTATTTGGCGTAAACAGGTTCGAAGCCGCTCTTGACAACGAATCTCGCAGGGCCAAATAAGGTTCTCTTCCCCTTCCGATCCAATACTGCTTGGAGAGGCCTTCGACCCGGATGTCTAGTTTTTCCATGAAACCCTTAAATCAGGTCTGCAAACATTTTTTCGGCGGTACGGAAATAATAAAGTCCCCCCACGAAGAGAACGAACATGATGGCCACCGATGCATAAATTGTGCTGATGGGCGGGGAGGTTCCCAGGAAACTCCAGCGGAAACCTTCAATCACTCCCGCCATCGGGTTGAGGCCGTAAAGCCACTGCCAGCGCTCCGGGACCATGTTTGAAGAGTAGGCGACCGGACTGATAAACAGCCAGAGCTGCGTGACAAAGGGCACAATATAACGCACATCACGATACTTGACATTCAGAGCGGAAATCCACAGGCCGATTGCCAGCGCCGAAAGAAGCGCCGTGAACGTGAATGCCGGAAGAAAAAGGAGATTGGTCGTCAGCGGCGTACCATACCAAAGCATGAGGATGAAAAGGATGCCCAAAGCGATTCCAAAATCGACAAGTCCCGCCACAACCGAGGAGATAGGGATGATCAGGCGGGGAAAATATACCTTAGTAATCACCCGCGCCTCGGCGACCAGACTTTGAGAAGAGTGGGTCAATGAGTAAGCAAAAAGCTGCCAGGGCAGCAGAGCGACGAAGGTGAAAATAGGGTACGGTTGGCCGTCAGACGGAATTTTTCCGAACTTGCTGAAGACGATTGTGAAAACCACCATCGTTAATACCGGCTGAAGAATGGCCCAGAGTACCCCGAGAGCC
>JBOGJG010000321.1:0-57571 GCA_050747825.1 Acidobacteriota bacterium
CTACTGAACCACGGGGATGACGTTTTCAGCCGCAGCCTGCATCACCGACAATCCGGTTTCGACTGAGCCGGTAAAGGTGATCTGATTAATCCCGGGGTGCCGGGCCAGGCTGGCGCCCGTCTCCGGACCGTCTCCCGGCACTATGTTGAGCACGCCGGGAGGCAGGCCCGCCTGCAGCGCCAGCTTGAGCACGACAGCATTGCCCGCCGCAAGCGCGGGCGCTACTCCCCGGCTGCTCAAGTGGATGGGGAAATTCCAGGGAACGATTTGAGCCGAGACCCCCAGCGGTTCCTTCAGCGTGTACGCCGTCAAGCCGCCACCGACCGGTATGGTATCGCCCATGATCTTATCGGCTGCGCCTGCATAGAACTCAAAATAGCGAGCCGCCGTTTGCACATCGCCCCGCCCCTGGCTCAGCGGCTTTCCGGTATCCCGACTCTCCAGCAGCGCCAGCTCTTCGGCCTGCTCCAGAATCAACTCGCCCATGCGGTAGAGAATCCGCCCTCGATTTTCCGGCGCCCTATCGGCCCATTCATTTTCAAAGGCCTCCCGGGCCGAGGCACAGCAGCGTCGATGTCATCGGCGTTTCCTTTTGAAACGACCGACAGGGCTTCGCCGGTCGAGGGGTCAAGATCTTCGCAGGTCTCTCCGCAAGCGCTTTCGACGCGCTCTCCGCCGATAATCAGAAAGGCTTTGTCAGTCGCCATCAATACTTGCCTTTTCCGTAGGGATCGTGTTTGGCGGCGGCGCCGAAATCGACTCTGGCTGCAACCAGGGCGCTCAACAGCTCCACGATCCCGACATGAATGATCTCAGGCATGCTGTCCACCAAAAAATCGGGGGTCTGATAGCGCCCGTCCACACCGCCGGCCCGCGAGCAGGCCTCGAGCATCCGCCTCTCGAGATTCCCGTCGTGGAGCGCCTCTCTGGACTGCAGGATGGCTGCCAGAGCGGCTTCCATCCCGTAGGCCCCCCAGTTTGAGACTGTGGCTACGACCGTGATGTCCACCGCTGTGACGTCCGCCGCTCCTTCCCCGCAGGGGCACCGGCAGGTCTTGCCGTAAGGATGAGTCCCCCGGGCGGCCTCATGGAGGCCGTCTGAGCCGAAGCCGATTTCATTGCCGCGGTCGCCGATGCCGATGGTGAGCACGCCCGCGCGCCGAGCCTCTTCAAAAAGCCGCCCGGACTTCATCATGTGGCTGGAAAAATCCCGGCCGTAGTTATGATAGACACCTTTGGAATTGGGCCCGGTGGTCTCGACCGAGATCACGGCGGAAGGCTTCAGATCGCCAATCAGCCGGCGCGCCTTTTCCTGGGCGGCTCCGTCCTCGACAGGAAAATCATCGAGACCGGCAAATCCCCTCATCCAGTCTTCCACCTCCTGCAACTCAGCCGGCGAGATGACATTCAAACCGGCGGCGCGCAGCGTCGAGCGGGCCACTTCAAGCATCGACGAGGTCGTCAACAGCAATGGCCGCGCCTTTAAGACCAGGGCCAATGCCCTGGCCAGCCCGGCAGCGCCGATAGGTCCGTCGGTTTCTCCAGTGCCGAAAGGCGAGATGATGACACCGGTCATGATCAGCACTGGATCCATGGGTTTGACCGTCTGAGCCAGTCTCTGGGCGGCCACCAGCGTGGGCGAGGCCTGATGTCTGGCACGGGAGGCTTGATAAAGCTCCCGCACGCCCGTCTTCTTCACATCCAGCGTGACCAGATGGTCAATCTGGTCCGCCAACGCTCTCAATTCTCCGTCTTGAATCATCTGTCTTCCCAGGGCTCTTCGCGGATAACGGCAATGGCTTCGATCTCGATCAGGGCATCCGGCCGCAGCACGGCCTGCACGGCGGTGGAAGCCGGCTTGTTGCCCTTGAGGTATTCCGATCTGACCTCAATGGCTGCCGGAAGATCCCGGCGGTCGGCCAGAAACATGGTTATTTTCACGATGTCCTGGAAGCCGGCGCCGCCTTGGGCCAGGATGCGACCGATATTCTCCATGATCTGGCGGGCCTGCACCCGGATGTCTCCTATGCCCACCGTTTGACCGCTGGCATCTCGCGCCGTTTGACCTGAAACGAACAGAAGCGTTCCGCTCCTGACTTTTACTCCCGGCGAGTAAGGACTCTCGGGATTGTAATTCATACCGTCCGGAATAATGGTTTCTCGTTGAGTCACCTGTTTACCTCCTCACAGAGTCAATCCGCCGTCCAGGCACAGGACCTGGCCGGTCATGTAGTCAGAAGCCGGTGAAGCCAGGTAAACCGCCAGTAAACCGGCTTCGCGCAGTTCCCCCACCCGTCCCATAGGGATCCGATCTTTCGCGTCATTAACCGCTTTCTCGTAGGCCTCCTGGCCAATCGTCACTGGGTCGGGGAAAATACCCGGGGCAATGGCGTTTACCTGGATTCCAGAGGATGCCCATTCCTGAGCCAGAGAACGGGTGAAGCCCAGCACCGCCGTCTTGGCGAGTGTGTAAAGGCTTCGGTTCGCATATCCCCTGAGCGCCGCAAAAGACGAGATGTTGATCACCTTTCCTCGCTGCTGCTCCAGCATGTGTTTTCCTACCGCGCGCGTGCAGTAGATCGTGGCCATCATGTTCAGATCCAGCACCTTGCGGATCTCCTCTGCGGAGGTGGCAAGCAGTGGATTCGGAATCGAGTCGCCCAGGTTGTTCACCAGGATATCGATTTTTCCCAGATGCCCCACAACTCTTTTCACCATGGCTTCCACTTCTTCGATAATCGTCACGTCGGCGATTTCCGTCAGAATTCGCCGGCCCGTCCTTTTCTCCAGGGCCCTGGCGAATGGCTCTGCGTAACCTTGAGTTCTGGCGTTCACAGCCACATCGGCGCCCGCCTCCGCCAGCGCCTCAGCGATGCCGGTCCCGATACCCCGGCCGGCGCCGGTGATCAATGCAGCCCTCCCCTCGAGGTTAAATTCAGCCGGCATTTCTCAGAGTGTAAGAGCGAGCTTGCTCGACAACGGCCGGCTCATCAAAATCGTTGATCTCATCAAGCAGTTCGTCAGTCCACACCTCCTCCACTGAGACTCGCCCGGCAATCTCACCTGAGCGAAGCTGAACTTCTATCTGGGCCTCGATTTGCTCTCGCGTCGCCAGGCCCCAGATGTCTTTCACCGGCCGGGTGGATTCCTGAATGACGCTCGTGACCAGCAGGGCTTGCTGAAGAGCCTGGTCTTCCGGTATCCCGCTGGGCCTGCTTTCCGGAAACACGGTCCAGTGAATGCGCACTCCGGCTTCAGGATTGCTGTTTGAGAACAGCATGGCTTTGGCGAGACCGCGGGCCACTCCCACCAGCACTCCTCTTCGCTTTTCAAAAGCCGCCCGGGCGGCCTGCAGGGTCTGGGTAAAACCTGCCGAGTAAGCCAGTTGGTTGGAGACTGGTCTGAGTGGAACACCCAAATGCTCGATCTGGGCATGAGCCGTGTTGAAGAGGACCAGGACGTCCACCTCCCCCGCCTGAAGAAGAGGTATCACCGACTCGCCCGTGCCGACGGGGACGATATCGACAGCCTCGGCCGGCAGGCCTTCGAAGTCGAGCATGGCGCGGATCATGGGTACGGCGCCTGAGTGCAGGCTTGGGACTCCAATCGTCTTCCCCCTGAAATCGGCGACACTTTGAATTTCACTGTCTTCCGGCACATGGGGAATGAAGACGTTACCCGTGCTGTGGGTGAAATAAGCCTTGACGTCACTGCCGGCCGCCACCGATCCGATCAGGCTGGCTGTATTGGACAGGCAGACATCCGCCAGTCCTGCTTCCAAAGCCTGTATAGCGGCAGCGCCTCCGGCGAATCCCAGCACTTCGACATCCAGGCATTCCTGCTTCCAGTATCCCAAAGCGTCCGGCAAAGACGTAAACGCCGCCTGCCCGGGCCCGAAATCGGTAACAGCCACCGCCAGGCGGACTGGAGTCAATTGGCTGCAGTGCGCCGGCAGGTTCTCAGCCGGGCTCTCTGCACCCTCACTGCAGGCGACCGAAGCCGGGAAAAAAGCAAACAGAGTAGCAAACGCAATTTTTCTGCTCATCAGGTTCCGCTTATGCTCGTGACCTCGCGCGCCCAAAAAGAGACCCGCTTTTCCAGAAGGACCATCAGACCATGATTCAGGAGACCCAGCGCCATGAGCAGCACCAGGACGGCAAAGGCGCCGGGGATATTAAAAGCGGCTTTCTGCTGCAGCATCAGATAGCCCAGTCCGGAACGCGATCCAACAAACTCAGCAACCACCGCCCCGATGAGAGCGAAAATAACGGCGATGTGCAGGCCGGCCATGATGTAGGGTATGGCGCCGGGGAAGCGGATATATCTGAACAACTGCAGCCGCGAAGCGCCCAGAGAACGGGCCAGTTCCAGAAACTCCAGATTTCGAACACGCATCCCCTGCATCGTATTCACCAGCACGGGGAAGAAACAGACGCTGGAAACGATGAACACCTTGCTTGCGCCGCCAAAGCCCAGCCAGAGCACGATCATGGGAGCGATGGCCAGCTTGGGCAGCGTCTGAAAGGAAACCACGAAGGGGAAAACCACTCGCTCCAATCGGGGGAGGCTGGCCAGCAGACCTCCCAGCAGGATGCCCACAACAGCGGCCAGCGCGAACCCTCCCAGGGTTGGGTAGAGAGTGGACTGGATGTGCCTCCAGTACATCCCTGAGGCAAAGCCGTCCACCAGCGCCTTCCAAACGTCCGAAGGCGCCGGTAGGATGAAGCGCGACACCCAGCCGTTTTTGGCGCTCACCTCGGCCAGGAAAAGAATGGCAGCGGCGAGGAGAACCGATAAAAACCAGTTGGGGACCCGACCGGCGCTCATCCTCCCTCGCCTCCTTGCTCCAGCAATGAACGAACCTTGACTTCAATACTTCTAAACTCGTCTTTTAATGAATCCGCCAGCGTCCGGGGACGCGGCATGGGGTTGCTTACCTCGGCTGCCATTTTGCCGGGCCGGGGCGTCATGACTACAATTCGGTCGGACAAAAGGACGGCTTCCTGGATGTTGTGGGTAATGAAAGCAATCGTTTTCCTCTGATCAAGGTGGATCTGCTGCAGTTCCAGATTCAGACCTTCCCGGGTCAAGGCATCCAGGGCGCCGAACGGTTCATCCATAAACAAGATCTCCGGATCATGCAGGAGGGCGCGGGCCAGTGAAGCTCGCTGCTGCATGCCGCCCGACAGCTCGCCCGGATACTTGTCTTCCACGTCATCGAGCCGGGCGAGGAGCAGTAATCGACGGGCGCGCTCTCTGGCCTGATTCCGGTCAAGCTTCAGAATGTCGGCCGGAAACAGCAGATTTTCCATGACCGTCCGCCAGGGCAGCAGCGCCGCGTTTTGAAACACGATGCCGTAAGCACCCGGAGGCGCCGGCCCTGGCGTGCCAAGAAAGCGAACCGCTCCGGAGGTAGGCGCCAGAAGCCCGGCGCAAATCTTCAGGAGGGTGGTTTTGCCGCACCCGCTGGGGCCGACCAGGCTGACGAATTCACCGGCGTTAACTGCGAGAGAGACAGCCGTCAGGGCCGGCGTCTGCCCGCCCTGGCGAGTGGAATAAACTTTCTCAACGTTTTCTAATTCAATTATCCGGCCACTTGCAGCGCCGTTGATTCGACGAGACCGCAGTGTCCGCGTGAGACTCGCCATGCTCTATAATATCGTTCGTCTTTCCGGTGCCTGTCAAAGCGGCCTCGTGCTTCACAGAACGGCCGGCCTAAAACTCGAACCGCAGTCCCAGCATGATCTCCCGCGGACCGGCGAAATCTGACCTCGTGTAGATCGAGGTGATCCTGGTCCGGGCTGCCGGAGCTGAGATATTCACGTTCGGGAAGTCGAAGTTGGCACGGTTCAGCACATTGGTAGCGCTGGCCTGCACCCGCAGCCAGCTTTCCTCCGTAATCTGAAAGCGTTTGTGCAGACCGAAATCCACTACGAAACGGCCGGGTCCAACGATGATGCCCTTTCCGGCGTTGCCAAAGCGGCCCGCATTTTCAGGCGGGACCACAAAAGCGGAGGCATCAAACCAGCCGTCAATGGAACGCTGGTCGCTGGGCAGGTTTCCGTCCGCGATCCGGTCGGGCCGGCCTCCTACCGTATCCGTGTTGGAAGGGTCCGATCCCGCAAAGCTTGGTGTCAGAAATAAGCCGGTCTGGGCGTGAATCACGCTGTTGACCTGCCACCCCCCCAGCACGTGGTTCCCCAGTCCGGATTGATTCAGGAAGCGGCGTCCCTGGCCAAAGGGCAACTCCCACATCAGATTGGCAATCAACCGGTGACGTGGCGTCCATTGGAAATTTCCACGCTCGCAGGCGCGGCAAAAGGCGTTCTCAATCACAAGCCCGCGTTCGATATTCCCCGCGTCGTCCACATCGCCGATGTTCTTGGCCCAGGTCCAGTTGACCTGATAGTAGAGCCCGGCGCCGCCTTTGCGCTCGAAGTCTACGGAAAGCGCGTTATAACTCGAGTTGCCGCCGTTGTCCGTGAGAAGCAGCTCATTAAAAAGAGAATAGGGACGGCGGTCGGCGGAGAAAGGCTCGGTGCTGGCTGAAATCTGATTGATGTTGCGGTTAAAGGTGATCTGCGTGTTCTTGGTGCCGATGTAGGAGAGCCGCAAGGCGGTCTCGAATCCCAGGTCGCGTTCCAAGGTTAAATTCCACTGCTGCAGGTAGGGATTGACGATGTCCTTGGAAGTAAACCTCAGGCTCACCGAACCGGTCGTGCCGGTTTCCAGAAAAGGATTTTGCAGAGTCATTAACGGCCGGCCATTCTGGATCCGATTTCTGAATTGCTCATCAACTTCAAACGGACCGCTAAAGATTTGATTAGCGGTGATTCCGGAGGTGAAATTGTCGTAGAAGATGCCGTAACCACTGCGAATGACCGTTTTGTCGTCGAATGGGCGCCAAGCAAAGCCGATCCGGGGAGCAAAATTGTTCTTGTCCCCCTCCAGAAAGCTCCGTTCCGGGTATCCCGCCTGGGCTGCAGTCAGGACAGGGATGCCCGCGGCATCGATGGAAGGATGCACTTTGGGGCGCACGGCTTCGGTCGGGATCAGGATGCTTCCGGTGGATGGATCAAAGCCGTTGAACACGTCGTATTTATCCACCTGAGGACTATTGAAGTCGTAGCGCAACCCGTAATGGAGTGTAAACGTGGGAGTGATCTTGAAATCGTCTTGAAAGAATCCGTTGATCCAGTAGTAGCGCATGTAAATCGTGTCCCGCAGGCTCGCGCGGAACGTGGTCTGCGGCAGCCCCAGCAGAAAATCGGCGTAAGAAAAACGGCTGAAGGCCTGGGTAAAGTCGTAACGGCCGAATTCCGGTCTCTGCCGGCTGGTGTACAGTTGAGGCAGCCATTCAATGCCCATCTTGTAGGTGTGGCGGTCCTTGATCCAGGTCAGCGTGTTTCCGAAGTGATAGGTCTCCTCGACATAGTCGTTCCCCCCGGCAGTCGGTCGATGAAAACCTTGGATGCGGACATCCGGGATGGTGGGAACGCCGGGACTATTGGGTAAGCCCTGGACTCCCAGCTCATCGATCAGCACCTGTCCCTCGAGCAGCAGATTGCGTCCAGCGGCGGCGCGGCGGGCGTATCCCGCCTTGAACTCATTGATCAGCGTGGGCGACAGCGTCCACGTATCCGACACCACCATTTGGGTGCCGGTGTTTCGTCCGGTCTGGAAGCCTGAAACATCCGGCGGAAGCTGCGAGGCGGCAGCTCTGGATGGGTTCGTCATATACATGAGACGCCAGTAAAGACTGTTATTGTCGGAGGTTTGAAAATCCAACCGGTTCACGAACTGGGGAATTTCCAGAAGCTGGGAATAACTGCCGCGAAAATTCTGGGCAAAGGAGTCCGGAGCACCGAAATTCGGGATCAGGGGCGAATAAAAGCGCTGCTGCCAAGCCAGAGCGCCGGGATTCAGTCTATCCGGGGGAATGATGTTTCCAGGGAAATCATCGCCGGTTAATGGATCTCGCAACTGAATCGGTTTCGGGCGATCCAGCAACTCGGAAAAGTCACCCTGGCGCATCTTCAAGGTAGGAATATTGATGTTCTTGACGGCGGGCGACGTATCGCGCACGTACTCCATGGACACGAAAAAGAACACCTTGTCGCGCACGATGGGCCCTCCCACCGAGCCTCCCAGTTGGTTCTCCTGCGTGTAGAGTTCCTCCCCCGTTTGCGGATCCAGGGGACCACGGTTGGCGGCAAAGAAGTTCCGGGCCGAGAGCGCGCTGTGGATGACGTCCCAGTAGAAGCTGCCGTGAAAGTTGTTTCCTCCCGACTTGGTAATGGCCGTTACGCCTCCGTTTTCACCAAATTCCGCCTTGGCGTTCACGTACTGGAAACGCACTTCCTGCACGGCTTCCCGCGGCGGATTCAAGACCGCCGTTTGATTGGCGAAGGCGGGTGAGTTGGAGCTGATTCCGTCCACATTGAAGTAGACGGAGCCGGCCCGCCCGCCGCCAAACGAGCGGCGCGAGCCCGCGCCCTGGGTACCCGTGGGCGTCAGCCAGGTCCACTGATACAGTTGTCCCGATCCGCGGATGTGAGTCGGCAGGTCGCGCATCTGCTGGAAGCTTCTGGACTGGGCGATGGTGGGAGTTTCAGAGTCTATGACCGGAGCGCCGGCCTCCACCGTCACCTCCGTATCGAGCTCTCCGATCTCCAGCCGGACGTCTATCCTGACCGTCTGTATGGCTCTGACTTCAATATCTTCATGCCGGAATCTCTTGAAGCCCGGTAACTCAGCGCTGACCCGGTACACGCCGGGGTTCAGGTGAGTGACTTCATAGTTGCCCCGATCGCCGGAGACCACCGTTCGGGCGACGTTGGTCGCCTGATTGGTCACCGTGACCGAAACTCCGGGAACGACGGCGCCGCCTGCATCGGTCACCGTCCCCCTGATCGTAGCAAGCGTAGCTTGTGCCTGGGCAAACCAGGCACTTGAAGTGAATACGACGACAAAAAGAAGTGTTTGCCACAAAACTCTCGTACAGCCCTTCATGACTTTCCCTCCTTGGGTAGCTCTGTTCGTACCTCAAATCGGTACGTCGTTTCGATACTTGAGAAGAAGGATACTTTCACCTTGCGACCGCTGTCAAGAAAAAATCCCGAAAAGTGAAAAGTGCAAATGAACCGATAGTCTTAACGTCCTGCCCGTTGTGTCGGTGTGGTTTAAAACGACAAACGACCCAACGAGCAAAAACGTGCGACTTTCCGGTGAGAGTCTTCTGCCTTCCCCAAGTTGACGGGCTGGGCAGAATAGATGTATATAGATGTATATGAAGAAATCGAGGACGCAGCTCTATTTGAGTGAGCGGCAGAAGAAGAGGCTTCGTGATCTCTCGCAAAAAGCCGGGAAGTCAATCGGGCAACTCGTTCGCGAGGCCGTCGATGAGGTTTACCTGAAAGCCCAACCTCCAGAAAAACCACTTTCGAAAAGAGATCCTCTCTGGAATTTCGTGGGCGGGGGAAGGGTCGAGGAGAGTGACGTCTCCAGCCATCACGATCTTTATCTTTACCGAACGAAAACATGAGGCTGTTCGTGGATACGGGCGCGTGGTTTGCGCTCAACAGCCGCACGGATGAAAATCACGCCGCTGCCGCCCGATTTCTCCGGCGGTTCCAGAAAGAGCCGGTCCGTCTATACACCAGCGATTATGTCATCGATGAGACGCTTACATTACTACGGTTCAAAGTGGCGCATCTGCAGGCCATACGGTTTCTGGATTTCCTGGCTCGAAGCCCGAGCATTTCCCGGCAAGTGGTCACTTCCGAGCTCTTCGATCAAGCCGTCGCCATTTTTCGCAAGTATCGGGACAAACCCTGGTCCTTCACGGACTGCGTCTCGTTTGCCCTGATGGACGCGTTAGATCTTTCCCGAGCCTTTGCTTTTGATCATAACTTCACCCAGTACGGGAAAGAGCTGTATCCATTCTGAAGCAGTCGAATTTCCGGTTGATTGCAGTTTACGAATTATCCATCGTCCTAACGTCGTTAAACCTTCCCGGATGCGGCGGCCCTGAGGCCGTCCAGGACGCGATCGACTTGCTCGAAGGTGTTGTAAAAATGCGTGCTGACTCGAATCCCATCGACTCCGTGGACATTGGCGGGGTAAAGCTCGCCTTTTTGCTGGGTTGACACGTACACGTCGTATCTTTCCCGCAAAAAATTCTGCAGCTTCTGGAAAGGGACGCCGTCCACGTTCAGGGTCGTGATCCCGGCTGCCAGGCGGGGATCGTTGGAAGTCCACCGGGTAACGCCGGGAATCCGACTCGCTTCCTCACGAAGGTAGGAGGCCAGGCTCCGGAGCCGATGTTCGATCCGCTCCTTTCCGACTGCCGTGTGAAAATCGAGCGTATCCCCGAGGGCAGCGACGACCGGCCAGGGCCTGCGGCTCAATCGGTCGTACTTTCGGGCTCCCTTCTCGACGAAGTAGTTCTGGGTCACCACGTTGGGCCAGAGGCGATCCTGAATTCCGCTGCGCACATAAAGGAGTCCGGTTCCCGCCGGCCCGCACAGCCACTTGTGAGCGCTCGTGGAGAAAGCGTCCACTCCCAGCTCATGCAGGTCATACTGAATCATTCCGGTGGCCTGAGCCCCGTCGGCAAAACACAAAAGCCCTCTCCTGTGTGCCAATTCCGCCAGCTCCTTCACCGGGAGAACGCAGCCGGTAATCGTCGTCACGAAGGCCACGGCAATGGCCCGCGTCTTGGGGGTGATGGCGCGAGCAAACGCATCCACGATGGCCTCGCGGGATTCGGGAGGAATTCCGATCGGAATTTGCCGGACCTGGAGGCCGAAGCGATCCGCCTGCATCTGCCAGGGGCGCAGATGAGAGGCATGTTCGTGATAGGAGATGAGAATTTCATCTCCATGCTTCCAGTCAATTCCCTGGACAATGGTCGTGAGGCCTTCGGTCGTGTTTCTCATGATCGCGACTTCGTCCGGGTCGGCGCCCACGAAATCGGCGGCCTTTCGGCGGATCAATTCCACGTCGCGCTGAAGAACGCTGCTGTTTTCATTGGGATTGACGGCCATGAGTCGCCAATATTCGGTCATGGCATCGAAGACCGGCTTGGGCGTGGGACCGAGCGTCCCGTTGTTCATATAGGCCAGGCCCGGCTCCAACAGGAATTGACCCCGGATCTTTTCCCAGTAGGCATCGTCGAAGCGCCAGTTTTCGCCTTCCGCGCCTTCCGGTTGAAGAGACTCCAGCGCCGCCCTCAGTTCCGCCCTTACACTTTTCAGTGAGAGAGCCGCGGCACCGCCGCTCAGTGATGCGCCCAGAAACTGTCGTCTCCCCAGGCGGCGACTCGAGCCGGAACCGGAATCCAATTTTTCACAACCCATTTTTCTTTCCCCCCTAATCTTCGCGAGGACCAAAATTGGGAGAGACGCTATCTCAAGGAAGTAGAAATGAACAAGAGCCAATACGAGTTATTTTTGAGTAGTCCATTTAGCGAGCCTGGCCTTTCTCGACCGCGAAAATGGTCCTTGATCGTCCAAACTGGTGTGTTCAAAGGTGTAATCCGGCAAAAAACGGTAGACGATTGGCTTGCTCCTCATGTAGGGTAAGGGCGCAATGCTGATTGTAATCGACCGCGGAAGCGCGGTTCCTATTTACCAGCAGGTTTTCTCTGGTATTCGAGGGCTGATTTCTCAGGGGGTCCTGAAACCAGGCGAACAGATTCCGAGCACGCGGGAATTGTCCTCGAAGCTGGGAGTGAGCAGACGCACGATTGACCAGGCCTTCGCACTCCTGCAATCGGATGGAGTCATCGAATCTCATGTCGGTCAGGGGAGCTTTGTTTCCCGCGCGGCACAGCGCGCAGCCGGCGCCACCTCGAAGAACTTTGAGCGGGACGAAAGCGGAGTGGAGCCGGACTTCTGGGAATCGATTCTGCCTGACGAGTCGGAGCGAGCTTCTGTCGAGCATATGGTGATCGCCGCCGGCAATTCTGTTCCCTACTCGTTCGTTGCAGCGATGCCCGATCCCAAGCTTTTTCCCGTGCAGCGCTTCCGGCGCTGCGTGGACACGGTACTCAAAAGGAGCGGAAGAAGCCTCACGGAGTTGGGCGACACGTACGGCTATTATCCCCTGCGCGAATATCTCGCCAAGAGGTTACAGAGGGATTCAATCCAGGTCGCCCCGGATGAAATCTTGATCACCAGCGGCTGCCAGCAGTCTCTCAATCTCATCTCGCTCCTTTTGGTCTCAGCCAACGATTCGGTTGTGATCGAGAATCCGACGTATCCCGGAGCGCTGCGAGCGCTCACGCTGCGGGCCGGGCGAAGTCACGGCATCCAAACTCCGATTACGGAGCAAAGTCTGGCCCTGTTACCGGAAATACTGGAAAGAGAACGGCCGAAGCTGATTTACGCGGTTTCCAATTACCAGAACCCGACGGGGGGTCTCATGGGGATCAACGAGCGAAAGCAACTCGTGAACATGGCTCTCCAGTACAAGATTCCCATCATCGAAGATGACGTATTCGGCGAGCTTCATTTCGAGGGTACACGCCTGCCGAACTTAAAGGCGTTCGATAAGAAGGGCTCGGTCATTTTGATCAACAGCTTTTCCAAGAGCCTGAATACCGGGATCCGTATCGGATGGATTGCGGCGTCCCGGAAAGTCATTGAGCAGTTAAGCTATTTCAAAGAGGTCGTGGACCTCCAGACCAATGGGATCGTCCAGGCGGCTCTCTATACGTTTTGCCGCCGGGGAATTCTCGACCGCCACTTAAAGAGAGTCCGCCGGATTTTCATGGGGCGACGCGATGCACTGATGGAATCGCTGACCCGCTACTTCCCTCGAGACTGTTTCTGGTCGCACCCGAAGGGAGGACTTTCGATCTGGGTCACGCTGCCTCCGGATCTGGATTCCAGAAAGCTCTTCTGGCTGGCTCAGGCCAAGGGGGTCGCTTTCTTCCCCGGGGAGTTTTTCTATTTCGGATCCCGTACGCGCCGAAACACTCTTCGCATCGGGTTTGGCACCCTCGAACCGGAAAAGATTACCGAGGGTATCAAGATCCTGGGGTCCTTGCTCAGCCGCAGCGAGTCGACCATTTCCCGCGCCTATTCCCTGAATCGGAGACGGTACCCGATCACCTGAGCGTTCACGCTCCAGTGGATGAAATCGGCTCCCCACAACGAAATGTTCCCCCACTTTTGGGTAAGCCACGAGGCCACTTTTTATATTTTGCCACGATACCAATAGCAAATTGTTTGACTCCCTGCGGGCTGTCCACATAGAAGGGAGCAAGCTTAGATATAAGGAAGGGAAACCCATGAAGAAGATTTTGTTTGCCGTCATGCTTTGTGGTCTCACGCACCCTGCGCTTGCACAGACAACGACAGCGACCTTACACGGAATAGTGAGGGATGAGTCCGGTGGAATCGTGCCCGGGGCGACCGTGAGGGCGGTTCACCTTGAAACTCAATTCTCTCGGACTGCCATCACCGACGATGCGGGAAACTATCTGCTGCGCGCCCTGCCGGTCGGAAGATATCAGGTCATCACGGAACTGGTGGGTTTTCGCCGCTCGGTACAAGGAAACGTCCGGCTGGTCGTTAACGAAAACGTCAAGCTCGATGTCGTACTGAGCATTGGAGAAGTCGTGGAGACCGTGGAGGTCAGCGCGCAAATGACCGGTGTGGACACGCGCTCGGCGACCATGGGAGAGCTCGTTGACCGGGAGCGGATCCAGGAGTTGCCGCTGGATGGGCGCAATGCCCTGGAGCTCTCGCGCGTGATACCGGGAGTCATCAACGCGAGAGTACCCAGTCTTCAAATCGACAATCGGGGAGGTGCTCGGATCACGGTGGCGGGAGGCCGCGACTCAGAAAATGAATTCCGCCTCGACAATGTCCCGCACATCAATCTGACGCACAATACTCCTTTGAGCTTCCCAAATCCGGATGCCGTTCAGGAGTTTAAAGTCCTGGTAGGGAATTACAGCGCCGAATACGGTCGCGGGATCGGCGGTGTCTTTGTGGTCGTGACGAAGCGCGGCAGCAACGAGTTTCACGGTTCCGTGTGGGAGTTCTTGAGAAACAAGTCGCTCAACGCCAGGAACTTGTTCGCCGCGGACAAGCCCGACCTCAAACAGAACCAGTTTGGTTTTACCGCAGGCGGGCCCATCTTGCGCGATCGAACCTTCTTCTTTGCTTCTTACCAGGGTGTTCGTATCCGGGAGTCGCAACTGTTGGCCTCGGCCCGTCCTCCTTCCAGTCTGGAGCGCGGGGGTGATTTTTCTGCTTCCACTCGAAAGCCGATCGACCCTTTAACCGGTGACCCGTTTCCGAACGATCGTATTCCTGCCTCCCGGTTCGATCCGGTGGCGGTTCGCGTGCTGGATGAATTCATTCCACTGCCCAATTCAGCGGACGGCCGCTGGATTTCTCTGCTCCCCATCGCCACCGACAACAACCAGTACATCTGGCGGATCGATCACCAAATCAGCGCTAACAACAGCTTGAACTTCCGGCACTTCCGAGATGCCTCCGAGCGGGCTTTCCAGCCGGGAAATATTGCGCCTTACAGCCTGGAGCAGCGCACGTTCACCACGAACAACTTCAGTCTCCAGGATACCCACACGCTGAGCCCCACTCTCCTGAACCAGCTGCAACTGGGATACACTCGCGCCGACACGACTCGGAAGAGTGAAGTCGAGAGAACCCTGGAAGATCTCGGAGGAACGCTGCCCGGCGTCGCTCCTGCTCAACTGCCCGTCTTCAACGTCAGCGGTTTTTTTAATGCCAGCTCGGGAGTCAATTACACCGAGCATCCCAATATTTACCAACTCGCCGACAGCCTGAGCTGGTCCAGGGGCCGGCATGAATTCAATTTCGGCGGCGAGTTCCTGCGGACCGAGCAGTTGAACCGCGCGACCACTCGTCTCGAGGGACAATTCAGCTTCGATGGTTCGGTCAGCGAAAATGCCTTTGCCGACTTCCTCCTCGGAAAACCGCGAAGGATGGTGCAGGCCAGCGGCTATGACCGGGTTGTCAAAGGATATAACTGGTATCTATATTTCCAGGACAATGTCCAGCTTCGTCCCGGTCTGACCGCCAATCTCGGCCTTCGGTATGAGTACTTCCAGCCCTATCGCCACGATCGGGATTGGTTGAACTCTTTTCAGGAAGGCGCGCAGTCCCAATGTGTGCCGGGGGCCCCGCCCGGTATGTTGTTTCCTTGTGACCCCGAACTCAGTGAGCGACTGGTCGAGGCCGACGGCAACAATTTCGCTCCTCGCGTCGGCTTGGCATGGGATGTCTTCGGAGATGGAAAGCTGGCTGTCCGAGGTGGATACGGGTTGTTCTATCAGGATTTGCGTTCGGACGTCTGGACATACCCTGCGGTCAACCAACCGTTCGCGATTCGCCTGGATGTCGATAATCCCCACAGCTTGAGCGATCCGTATGGAAACCTGGAAAGTCCCTTTCCTTATTTCTTCAACGGAGAGAATGGAAGATTCAGCTTTCCTATGGGTCTCTTCGATCTGGTTTCCCCGGAACTGACGACCCCTTACGCCCATCACTTGAGCCTGAGTATCGATCGTGCCTTGCCGGCGGAGACCGTCTTGAAGGTCGGATACGTCGGCAAGATCGGACAGAACCAGTTACGCATGGTCGCCAAGAATCCGGCGACGTACATCCCCGGAGAGTCAACCACCGGCAACACCAACAGCCGCCGAATCATCTACCCGGGATTCTACGGTCAGATGAGGGAACTCACGACCAGCGCGTACTCCACTTATCATTCGCTTCAAGTCTCCCTGAATAAGCGGTTCAGCCGCGGGTGGACCGTTCTCGCGTCCTACACTCTCGGAAAGATGATCGACGAATACTCGAATACGAACCTGGGTCAGCTTCCCCAGGACCCGTTCAATGAAGCGGCCGACCGCTCCCGGTCAGACGAGGACCGGAGACATGTGTTCGTCAGCTCTTTCATCTACCAAATTCCGGGCTTCGGCGATCAGCGAGGTTTCGTGGATCGAGTGCTGGGCGGATGGGCCATTTCGGGTATCGTCGATCTGGGCAGCGGTCTTCCCGTGAATATACGCTCGGGCCGGGATTTCTCCCTCACGGGCGTGGGTTTTGATCGCCCCGACCTGGTCGGTGATCCGGTTCTAACGGGAAACCGCAGTCGCGCGGAGCAGATTGCACAGTTCTTCAACACGGACGCGTTTGTTGCCAACCAACCGGGGCAGTATGGAAATACGGGGAGAAACCCCTTTAGCGGGCCGGCATACGCCAACACGGATCTGGCCTTGACCAAATCGTTTGCGATGCCCTTTGAGGATCATCGGCTGCAGTTCCGAGCCGAGTTCTTCAATGTGTTTAATCAGGTCAATTTCAGTTCTCCAGGGGCCTCCCTGAATTCGCGGACTTTCGGCCAGATCAGCTCGGCCGGGAAGCCGCGAATCTTGCAATTCGCGCTCCGTTATTCGTTTTAGCGACGCAGAGGTGATGGGAACGTACGAGAGTCGTGAGAGAGTTATTTATGACGAGTAGAAATGTTGTCGGGCAGATCCTCCTCACCATGACGCTGCTGGGTCACGCGAGCTTTGTGCTTGGATGGAAGCCGCTTTATCCGGCGGCCCGGACGGGCGGGGCTTATATGCATAACTACTATATTCCGCCCGCCGGCTCGGCGACCCCCTGGTGGCCGGCCTGGTCTCCCGACGGTGAGGAGATCGCCTTTTCCATGCAGGGTTCCATCTGGAAAATACGGGCGGATGGGGACACGGCCTACCAACTCACGGCCAATCCAACGTATGATTCTTCACCCGATTTCTCTCCCGACGGGCGCTGGCTGGTTTACACCGCCGATCAAAATACGGAAAACATCAACCTGATGCTGCTGAATCTCGAAACCCGTGAGTCCGCGGCGCTGACGCGGGGTGATCACGTCAATCTCGATCCGGTGTGGTCCCCCGACGGCGGCCGGATCGCCTACGTCTCCACGGCGCCGAACGGTTATTACAATCTTTTCGCTCTGCCCATCAAGGACGGGAACGCCGCAGCGCCGATTCAGTTGACGCTAGATCACGGTTACGGCAAGAACCGCCTCTACTTCCAGGAAATTGACCTGCATATCGAGCCCACCTGGTCTCCGGACGGAAGGGAACTCATCCTTCTCTCCAATCGAGAAATTCCGCTTGGCTCCGGAGCTCTGTGGCGAGTCCCTGTAGGTCAAAACGACTCCGACATCATGACCCGGGCCCGTATCATCCACCAGGAGCAGACCTTGTACCGAACGCGGCCTCACTGGTCGCCGGATGGAAAACGGATCGTGTACAGCTCGCACGCGGGAGGAGAGTTCAGTCACCTCTTCGTGCTCCCCGTAGACGGCGGCCAGCCCTACAAGCTCACCTTCGGGAATTGGGACCATTTCCATCCCCGCTGGTCTCCGGACGGGCACCGCATCGCCTACATCTCAAATCATGGCGGATTGCCTCACCTGCACATTCTCCAGACCTTTGGAGGGGAAGATCGGTGTGTGAAAATCCGCCGCAGGATTCACCGGCGGCCCATGGGCTGGCTCCAGGTCAGAGTGCAGGACGAAGAGAGCGGGGAGAGCACTGCTGCCCGCGTTTATCTCAAAGCTTCGGATGGCAAGACGTATGGACCCGATGACGCTTATCACCGGATCGACCGCGAGGCGCAGCACCTTTTTCATACGAATGGAACCTTTACCGTTCAGGTTCCCGCGGGAAGGCTGGAGCTGGAAGTGATGAAGGGTTTCGAGCGTCTGCCGGTCAAGAAAGAGATCCAGATTACGGCCGGCCGGTTCGCCTTGGAGACCGTGACGCTTTCGCGAATGACGAACTTGAAAGCCAGAGGATGGTACAGCGGAAGCATGCATATCCACATGAACTATGGCGGCAATTTGAGAAACACTCCCGAGCACATGATGCTGATGGGAGATGCTGAGGACACGGATGTCATCGGAGTGCAGGTGGCCAATAAGGACAACCGCATCCTGGACTATCACCACTTCCGCGGAGAGGTCGATCCGATCTCGACACCCGAGCGCATTCTCATGTTCGGGCAGGAGTATCGCCCGCCTTATTACGGGCACATCTCTTTTTTCAACCTCCAGAAGCACCTCATCTCCCCGTTCACGACGGGTTACGAAGGAACCGGGTTGGAAAGCCTCTATCCCTCCAATACCGACATGTTTCGTCTGGCCAGAGCGCAAGGGGCTATCGGCGGGTACGTTCATCCAGGCGGCGGTCCGCGCGGGTTTCTGGTCGATGCCGCCCTGGGGACGATTGACTATCACGAGGTGATGTCGGGAGGGAATCACAAGAGAGTGGCCGAGGTATGGCACCGCGCTTTGAACTGTGGCTTCAAGATTCCCGCCGAGGGCGGCGAAGACTCCAACACCAGCCTGCATATTATGAAGATCATGGGGTCCGGACGCACCTATACCTACTTAGGCGAAGGATTATCCTGGGAGGGCTGGGTCAAAGGTCTGAAAGAGGGTCGTACTTTCGTCACCAATGGGCCGCTGCTTGATTTCACAATCGACGGGCGGATGCCCGGAGAGGAAATCCGGCTGCCGGCTGGAGGGGCAACGATCGTTCTAAGAGCCCGGATGGACTCCATTGTGCCGATCGAAAGCGTAGAGGTTTTCCACAACGGTAAGGTGATCGAGACCATTCCCGTTCTGGATGGCGGGCACCGGGCAGAATCCGAAAAGCGCATCCGCGTCTCGAGAAGTGGCTGGTATACACTCAGAGCCTCCACGGACGAGTACACCCATCCAACGGACAGCGTCTATCCCTTTGCCGAGACGAGTCCCCTCTATGTCTATGTCGGCGAGCAGCCCATCCGCTCGGCCCCCGATGCCGAATATTTCATCGGGCGTATCGACGAGGTCGTCGAGGAGCTTCGCCGTTATCCTTCATGGCGCTCCGATCAGGAAAGAGAGCACGTGTTGTCTCAGTACTCCGAAGCCAGGCGGATTTACGAAGAGAGGGTCCGCGAAGCTCGTTCCGGCTTTCTGGACTGAAGGTCAAGAATGGAGAAAAAATCCATGCATCAAACAAAGAACGTCTCTCGCCGCAACTTCTTCCAGCAGATGGCCGGATCGGCGGCCGCCGTGATCGCCGGTCTCTCGATGGTCGAAAGCACATTCGCTGAAGTGCTGGAAACCATTAAGAAATTGGATCCTCCAGATGGGGAGGCCTGGCATTTTGACGGCGGTTACTGGGCAAAAGTTCGGGAGCAGTTCATGCTGGAAGAAGGATTCGGCTACCTGAACAACGGCACTCTCGGGCCCACCCCGACCCCGGTCTACGAGGCCATGGTGGAACACTGGCGGTTGATGGCCATCAACCCTCACGAGAACAGCCAGATCCTGCAGGACCGCCAGGAGAATCTCCGCTTCAAGGCCGCCCAGTTTCTCGACGTCTCTCCCGACGAGGTGGCGATCACTCGCAATACGACGGAGGGGAACACCATACTGTGTCACGGCCTGGACGATCTCAAACAAGGCGATGAGATCCTGATCTCTGCTTTCGAGCATAACAGCTGCAAACAGACCTGGCTGAGGGAGGCCAAGCGACGAGGCTACCAGGTCAAAGAGGTCTCCTACAATAACCCGCCCAACGGTCCGGATGAAATTCTGAACGCCTTCGACGAGGCCATCACGTCCCGGACTCGAATTATCCATATCGCCAATCCGACCGGTGGCTATGGCTGCATTCAGCCGGTAAAAGAGCTGGCCGAACTCGCCCACAGCAAGAACATTCTCTTTTTCATCGACGGCGCGCACGCTCCGGGCATGTTCCGATTCAGCCTGCGCGAATGGGATGTTGACGCGTTTGCCTGCAATGCTCACAAATGGCTGTGCGGACCGGCGGGGTCCGGTCTTCTGTATGTCCGACAAAATCTCCAAGACCGCATTTGGCCTAACATCAGTATCCTGGCCAGAAACCCGGGAGGAGCCCGAAAGTACTCCTACAGCGTGGGGAGACGGCCCTGGCCTGCAGTGGCTGCTCTTTCCAACACGCTGGACTTCCACTTAGCCATCGGTCGCGAACGCACGGAAAGGCGCTTGCGTGCCCTGGGCTCGTATTTGCGAGAGGAAGCGGCCAAGATCGCAAAGGTAGAGGTCTATACGTCCAACGATCCGAAGCTCTCCGCCGGGATCTCCAGAATCGGGATTGAAGGGGTATCCGGGCGGAAACTTGCCCAATACCTTCGACAGCGATACGACGTCTACATTCCCGGCGGCAGTACGAGCGTTCGGTTTTCATCTAACTACTACAATACCTTCGAGCAGGTCGATCGAGTGCTCCAAGGACTCAAAGAACTGGCGTTAGGGGCAGCCTAACCGGCTTCTTCCGACATCAACCCAAGAAAGGAGAAAGAAACTCTGTGCAAAACAAGAAAAATCCCACCCGAAGAGATTTCGTCTCAAAGGCGGCCATCGGGACTGCCGTTTTGACGGGCGCCGCGGTGGCAGCCGGCGCACAAGCAGGGGATGCAGAGACCGAGAAAAAGGTCATTACCTCTCAGAAAGCAGCCCTGCCGGTCGGTCCCTATTCCCAAGGCATCCGGGCGCGAGGATTTATCTTCGTGGCCGGGGAGAAAGGCCTGGACCCGAAGACGGGAAAGATTGTATCCGGGGGTATTGGCCCTGAAACGAGACAGGCATTGGAGAATATAAAGGCCATTGTCGAGGAAGCAGGAGGCTCGCTGGACGATGCGGTCAGTTCGACCGTGCACCTGACGGACATCAGTGAGTTCGAGCAAATGAATCGTGTCTATGCACAGTATTTCAAACACCAGCCGCCCGGACGCACGACGGTAGGGGTCGCCTCCCTGCCCGCGGGTGCCCGCGTCGAAATCACGGTGACCGTCCTGGCGCGGAGCTAACCGCTCGTCCAGGTCGATCGTGGTGTTTTTTAATGAGGATCCAATTCTGCAGAGCGGTCAACGATTTCGCCGCCGATGATGGTCAGAACGCTTCCCTCTCGGGAACGGTCTCCAAGGGCACGCTGAAGAAGTGGTAGAAGGCAATCCGAAAAAAGACGTGAGCCGAAGGAAGGGAATGGCGCCGGACGCGCTGGCCAGACGTCCGGCGCCGCTTGCTTTAGAACTCGAAGCGCAATCCCAGCATGATCTCTCGGGGTCCGGCAAAATCCGAAGCGGTATAACTCGAGGTGATACGAGCCACCGCATTGGGAGCGGAGATGTTCAGAGCCGGCTGATTGAAAGTGGGCTGGTTCAGGAGATTGGTCGCGCTGCCCTGGACGCGCAGCCAGGTGGTCTCGCTGATCTGAAAGCGCTTGTAAAGCCCGAAATCCAGCACCGCCCGTCCGGGACCGACGATAACCCCTTTGCCTGCATTTCCGAAACGGCCGGCATTGGCTGGAGGCCTCACAAAGGCGGAAGCGTCAAACCACTGGTCGATGGATCGCTGATCGCTGGGCAAGTTTCCGTCGGCGATGCGATCCGGGCGACCTCCGACCGTATCCGTGTTGGACGGGTCAAGTCCCGTGAAGGTGGGCGTGAGGAACAAGCCGGTCTGAGCAATCAGTGTAGTCGTCACCTGCCAGCCGCCCAGAACAAGGTTTGCCCAGCCGGATTGATTCAAGTAGCGCTGGCCTAAACCAAACGGCAATTCCCAGATCAAATTGGCGATGAAACGGTGGCGCGGCGTCCACATGAAATTCCCGCGCTCGCAGGCGCGACAGTACGAATTCTCGATGACGGGTCCCCGCTCCACGTTTCCAGCATCGTCCGTATCTCCCAGGTTCTTGGCCCAGGTCCAGTTGGTCTGAAAGTAGAGGCCACGGCCGCCCTTGCGCTCGAAGTCGATGGAAAGAGCGTTGTAGCTCGAGTTGCCGCCGTTGTCGGTGAAGTTCAGAGTGCTGAAAAGAGGGTAGGGGCGCCGGCTGTTGGTGAAGGGTGTCGTGCTGGCTTCAGGCTGGTTGATGTTGCGAGTATAGGTCAGTTGACTGCCTTTGGTGCCCAGGTAAGTGACGCGCAAAGACGTTTCGAATCCCATATCGCGCTCGATCGTCAGGTTCCACTGCTGGATGTACGGATTGACGATGTCCTTTGAGGTGGAATTGATACCCACTGTACCGAGCGGCGCCAGTTCCAGGAAAGGCTGCTGCAGCGTAATGAGCGGCTGCCCATTGGTGATTCTGTTGGTGAATTGCTCATTAACTTGAAAGGGCCCGCTGGTTATCTGTTGGGCTGTGATTCCGGAGCTGAAAATGTCATAGAAGAGCCCGTAGCCCCCACGGATAGCCGTGCGGCCGTCGGCGAAAGGCCTGTAGGCGAACCCAACGCGGGGGGCAAAGTTGTTGCCGTCCGTATTCAAAAAGCTCCGCTCCGGAAATCCCGCCTGCTCGGCGGTCAGGACAGGAATCGCGCCGGGAAAGGCCGGGGAGACCTTTGACCGAACCTCCTCGCTGGGAATCAAGACACTACCCGTCGCCGGATCAAAGCTGGCAAAAATATCGTACTTATCGACCTGAGGCAGGTAGTAGTCATAGCGGATGCCCAGATTGAGCGTGAGCTCGGGAATGACTTTAAAATCATCCTGAAAATAGCCGTTGAGCGAGTGGTAGCGCATGTATACGGTGTCGCGCAAAGTCGCGCGGAATGTCCTCTGGGGCAAACCGAGCAGAAAGTCGGCGTAGGCGAAACGCGTAAAGGCGTTGGTGAAGTCGTATCTTCCGAAGTTGGGAAGCCGCCAACTGGTGAAGCGCTGGGGGAGCCATTCCGCTCCGCCCTTGAAGCTGTGACGCCCCGTAATCCAGGTCAGGCTGTTTCCCAAATGATAGGTCTCCTCCACATACTGGCTCATGGAAGCGGTCGGCTGTGCAAAGCCCGTGATCCGCAGATCCGGTATGTTGGAAAAGCCAGGGGTATTGGGCAGGCCCTGAACTCCCAGCATATCGATCAACTCCTGACCTTCCAAAAGCGTGTTGTAGCCATCCGAACGGCGGCGGGCGTAGCCAGCCTTGAACTCGTTGATCAACGTGGGAGAGATGGTCCAAGTGTCGGAGAAAACGAAATGTTTCCCAATGTTATTTGGATACTGGTAGCCAATGCGGTCGGGTGGAAGTTGCCCCCTCACTAGATTGGCGGGAGTACTTTGAGACATGTAGCGAAAGTACAGGCTATTGTTCTCGGTGGCCTGATAGTCCAGCCGCGTGACTAACTGGGGAACTTCAAGCAGTTGCGAGAAGCTGCCGCGAAGATTGGCGCTGGTGGAACTGGGGGAGCCAAAATTCGGGTCCGGATAAAAGCGGTTCTGCCAAGCCAGAGACCCGGCGTTCATCATCTCCCGGGGTATGATGTTCCCGTCAAAGTCCTCGCCCGTCAACGGATTTCGGAGCTGGATCGGAGTCGCACGTTCCAGCAGCTCTGAGAAGTCGCCCTGGCGCATCTTCAGCGTCGGCACATTGGAGGCCAGCACGGCCGGCAGCGTATCCCGGACGTATTCGTAGGAGACGAAGAAGAAAGCCTTATCGCGCCTGATAGGACCACCGACGGAGCCTCCCACCTGATTATTCTGGGTATACAGTTCCTCACCCGTTTGAGGGTCGAGCGGCCCCCGGTTGGTGGCAAAGAAATCTCGAGCCGAGAGCGCGCTGTGGATGTTGTACCAGTAGAGCGTGCCATGAAAATCGTTGGCGCCCGATTTGGTAACGGCTGTCACGCTGCCGTTCTGCGCGAATTCGGCTTTGGCGTTCGCATACTGAAAACGCACTTCCTGAATCGCTTCTCTGGGAGGATTCAAGACGCCTGTCTGGTTGGCAAAAGCCGGCGAGTCCGCGCTGATTCCATCCACGTTAAAGGTCGTCGTACTGGCGCGACCACCTCCAAAGGATCGGCGCGAGCCCTGACCCTGCGTGCCGGTCGGCGTAAGCCAGGTCCAGGCATACAGTTGGGCTTGACCTCGAATTTGAGTCGGAAGGTCGCGCAACTGCTCCGCCGTTCTCGACTGCGCGATGATCGACGTCTCGGAGTCCACCACCGGAGCCCCGGCCTCAACCGTGACTTCGGTATCCAGCTCCCCAATCTCCAGCCGCACGTCTATCCTGAGCGTCTGCACCGCCCTGACATCGATATCTTCGTGGCGGAATCTCTTAAAACCGGGCAGCTCTGCAGTGACCGCGTAAAGACCGGGGTTCAGATGAGTGACTTCGTAGTTGCCCCGGTCATCCGAGACAACCGTTCTGGCGACGTTGGTCGCCTGATTAGTGACGGTGACAGAAACTCCAGGGACCACCGCTCCGGCGGCATCCATCACGGTGCCCCGGATAGTAGCGAACGTCGCCTGGGCCTGAACAACCCAGACGCTCGAAAAAAATACTGCGGCGCAAAGAAGCGTTAGCCACAAGACCTTTTGACAGCCTTTCATGACGTTTTGCCCTCCTTTTTGGGCGATGCATTCAGCCTGGAATGGCCATAGAATCGAAGCGTACCTTGAGTCGGTACACTGTTTCATTGCCTGGGGTGCGCATTATCATACTTTCACTCCATAATTCTTGTCTACAAAAATTTCGCTAGTCAAATAACTCCTCGCATTTTGGCCATAGAGGCACAGAGAATTCCCATACCTCTGCGCCTCTGTGTCTCTGCGGCTAATCCTTTATGGCAAGAGAGTGGTTTGATGGGCTGCCAGACGCCACTTGCCGCCCTGCTTGACCCAGGTGTGCATCATGATTAGGCGGTTATCAAATGCCCGCGTGTCGCTGGTACCGCTCATCCGCACCTTTGAATGAGCCACCGCAGCCTCACCATAGCTCCGCACCGTCACACTTTCATGCTCGATGCGGTCATATTTTTGTGCGCCCCGGCGCAGGCGCTCCATGTACTCGCCCTTATTCTCGATGACGCCGGTGGAGTGGGCGTAAATCAACTGGTCGGCAAGCATGCCGTCCAGCGCGGCCAAATCCCCGGATAAGACGCCGGCGACCCACTCTTTCTCGGCCTGAACGATTTCGTCCTCTGCTGGCGCCCCATAGGCCATTGAAATTGCCACAATGAGTAGGATCAAGGTCACTTGAAGCATGAAATTTGCCCTCCAGGAAAGCTTCATTATAAAGCAAAACCATTCGTGCGATTCGTATGATTCGTTGGCTCCAGAGCTTGATCCATTGCTTTTCTTCAACGGCCGTATTAGCATCAAGAAAATTCCGTGAAACTCAAGCGGTTATGGATTGCGAGCATGCTGCTGTTTGCCTGGAATGACGCGCACGGCGAAACACATCATTTTCAAGCCACGCGCTTTTACAATACCTTCTCCTTCGCCCACCCTCCGGGCCTACGGATCAGGCCGGGTGATCGCATCATCACCAAGACGATAGACGCCCGCGGATTTGATGAAAACAACGACAAGGTTGCCGATGCTCCGAATCCGCAAACCGGCCCTTTTTTTGTCGAGGGCGCGCAGCCCGGCGATATCCTGGTCGTTCATCTGGAAAAAATTGAGCCCAACCGCACCACCGCCTGGTCGAGCAGCCTTCTGGCGCCTTATGCCGCTGATCCCGCTTTTCTCCGCTTCGAAGGAATACGCGAGCAAAGCACGGAGACCTGGATTCTCGATAAGGACGAGGGAACCGCGCGGCTGGCTTCCGCCAGCATAAAACCGCAAGGCATTGAGGTTCCTCTGCGACCCATGCTGGGCTGCGTAGCGACGGCTCCCGCACGCGGGGAGGCAGTGGCTACCAGCACTCCAGGGCCCTTTGGTGGAAATATGGATTACAACCGAATGGTGGCCGGCGTGACGCTCCTGCTGCCCGTTTACGAGCCAGGCGCACTCCTTTTCGTGGGCGATGGGCACGCCCGGCAGGGAGACGGTGAGGTAGTGGGCAACGCACTCGAGGTCTCAATGGATGTTGAATTCACGGTCGATTTGATCAAGGGCAAGGCCATCCAGTGGCCGCGACTCGAAAGCGAAGACTACATCATGGTTTTAGGCAGCGCCAGGCCTCTGCTGCAGGCCCTTCAGCACGCCACCACCGAACTTCAACGCTGGCTGATGTCGGATTATGGATTTGATGAACGAGGATCTGCGCTTTTGATGGGACACGCCATGGAGTACGACATTGCCAATGTCGTGGATCCCCATTTTACGGTCGTGGCCAAAATGGCAAAGGCCCTTCTAAAACAGGAGGCGAAATGAGTCTGATTCGAGTGCTGGTGATGGGGCTGGCTGTGGCTTCCCTGTCCTGTGACACATCCGATTCACAGCTCGGGGTCGCTTCTCCCGGCGGACGAGTGGAGGTCAGGTTTTCCCTTACCGAGACCGAAATGCCTTCTTATCTGGTCCGCTACGATGGCAAGCCTATCCTTGGCCCCTCGAGCCTGTCCCTGAAACTGACCGGCGACGATCTGTTGTTGGACGGATTTGAAGTAGTGGACGTCCAGCACAGGAAATTTGACGAGACTTACGAACTGGTAGTGGGAAAAAGCCGGCAGGCCCGCAATCACTACAATGAGATGGCAATCTCGCTGCGGGGTCGAAGCGGCTCGCGCCTGGATCTGATCTTCAGAGCGTATGATGACGGGGCGGCGTTTCGCTATTCAATCCCTGAGCAGGAGAGTCTTCAGGATCTCGAAATTGTGGATGAGCACACCGAGTTTCGCTTTCCCGCCGCCCACGTCTGCTGGGCGCTGCGCCTGGAAAGCTTCATCACCAACTATGAGAGCGAGTTTGAGCGTCTAAAGCTCGATGAAATCGGAGGCGCGGATCTCATCGGCCTGCCACTGGTCGTGGAAGTCGAAGGCGGTCCTACTCTGGCTCTGACCGAGGCAAATCTCACCGATTACGCCGCCATTTATTTGTCCGGCTCCGGTTCCGGGGAAAACACGCTGATCTCGCGGCTCTCCCCTCTGCCCGACGGCAGCGGAGTCAGCGTGAAGGCTTCGCTGCCTCATGTGTCTCCCTGGCGGGTGATCATGATCGGAGATGAGCCCGGCGATCTGATTGAATCCAACATCGTTCTCAATCTCAATGAGCCGCTTGCTCTTGAGGATGCCACCTGGATCCAGCCCGGAAAGGCGGCCTGGCCCTGGTGGTCCGGGCGAGTCGTCAGCGGCGTCAATTTCGAAGGGGGAATGAACACGGCCACTCAGAAGCATTACATCGATTTTGCTTCGGAATTCGGGCTGGAGTACCTCCTTATTGATGCCGGGTGGTATCAGCGAAGGCCCGATCTGGACATCACGCGCACGGTTGCGGAAATCGACCTGCCGGAAATCATATCCTACGCCGCCCAGCGCGAGGTGGGCGTGCTGTTGTGGCTGCACTGGGAAGTGACCGCCGATCAGATGGACAAGGCCTTTCCTGTTTATGAGCAATGGGGAATCCGCGGGGTCAAAATCGACTTCATGGAGCGGGATGACCAGGAAATGGTGCATTTCTACCATCGCGTGGCCAAAAAGGCGGCCGAACACCACCTGCTGGTGGATTTTCACGGCGCCTATAAGCCGACAGGCCTGAGACGGACCTACCCCAACCTGATGACCCGCGAGGGGGTCTTGGGTCTCGAACACACCCGGTGGAGCGAGCGGATCACTCCTCCCCATAACGTCACCATCCCTTTTACGCGCATGCTGGCCGGCCCCATGGACTACACGCCGGGAGCATTCCGCAACGTCACGCGCGAACAGTTCCAAGCCCAGCGCCGGGCAGCTACGGCCATGGGGACGCGCTGCCATCAACTGGCGATGTTTGTGGTCTACGAGAGCCCTCTGCAGGTGTTTGCCGATTATCCGGACGCTTATCGAAACAAGCCGGGCGCCGAATTCCTGAAAGTCGTGCCCGCAAGCTGGGACGAAACGCGGGCGCCGGCGGGAGAAATCGGCCAATACGTCGTGATTGCCCGAAGAGCCGGCGACGATTGGTTTATCGGCGCCATGACCGACTGGACGCCGCGCTCTCTGGAGCTGCCGCTCGATTTTCTGGAAGCCGGTGATTATGAGGCCACGATATACGCCGACGCCGCCGACAGCGACATCAACCCGGTCCACCTGACCGTCAGCCGGCTGACGGTCCGCTCTTCCGATTCACTGAAGATTGAAATGGCTCCAGGAGGCGGCTATGCGGCGCACCTTGAGCACGGAGGTCTAAGAGAATGACGCACTGCAAATTGTCTATCCTATTTTAAATCCTTCTATCCTTTGGCGCCGAGCTGAGGGCTCAGCAAGGCGCTGAAAGAAACCAGCCCCCCAAGCCGGCGCCGGACTATGAAAACCTCCGCTACGGGCCCCATGAGCGCAATGCGCTGGACTTGTGGCTGGCGAAGTCCAGCCAACCGACACCGCTTGTCCTCTACATTCATGGCGGGGGGGTTCGCGGCGGTGACAACCAAGAGGTCACCGAGGAAACGCCGTTAAGTCTCATTGTTCACCATCCGAAGTTTGGCCTTGCGCTCAAAGAGCAAATGGACAGGCTCGGCATTGAGTGCATCGTCCAATACGTCGGCCAGCCGGAGGCCAGTCGCGTGGAGGCGCGCGACTTCATCCGCAAGCACTTTGAGCAGGCCAAAGGAAGCGCCGCTGAATCTTACTCTTCCGATTCCAGCGCCTTCAAATAGGCGGCCAGGGTTTCGACATTTCGGGCAAAGGTCTGCGAGGAGATGATCCGCTGCCTCGGGGCCTGCATTCCCTTGAAAATCTGCAACGTGTCGTTTTCCCGCATGGGAAACGACTGATCGCCCAGTGTGACCACCATGTCCTCGGCGACAAAGACCGAGACGATTCGATCCTGCCGCCCGATAGTGCCCTCTTCAACCCAGGCGCCCCGCTCGTCCATCCCGTCCAGAATGGGGCGCGCGCGCGCAGCCAGTTCCTCTCCCGAGCCGGGGCCGGACAGAATGGCCCCGGCGCGACTACCGGACCCTATCGGTACGGCGTCACTGCTCCAGGGTGAAAGCCCGCTCAGCCGGTCAGGACGTCTGATCTGGCTGGGGTCGGCCTTGGAAAGCTCCTCGTATTCGCGGCTTACCCGGTCCAGTTCGTCGCCGCGCACCAGGACGCTATAGTGCGTGATCACGGACTCATCGCTGTAGCTCAGCTCATAGCCATCCATAATCGAGCCGGACTGGCCGGCCACATTGACCCGATTCCCCTTGGTGATATACAGAGGGCGGTTGGTCTCGAGCTCGTAAAATCGGGCCAGACAGTAAACCGTCCCCGGTGGACAAGCGCGTGAGCGGATCTCAGATGGCGATTCCACGTCAGGCAGCACGGAACGGCGATAGTAGGGAAGAGCCCGGCCCAGGGGCTCCAGATATTTCCGGTTGCCGGTCTCACGGTAGAGCACCAGCAGGATTTTCATCACTCCCTGGGCTTCTCCTCCGGTGATCGCCGGCGGCTCGAATCTTCGTGCCCAGGCCGGGTGCATGTTGCGGTCGTACTGTTGAGCCCAGCCGGGTTGAGGGTCGGGCATCTGGGCCAGCAGGATGAAGTCCCCGCCCTTTTCTGCGGCCGCCCGGAAGCGCTCATCGCCGTAAATTCGGACCGCCTCCAGAAACGTGTCGATCATGTCGGCGATGCTGTTGTCATTGAAGGTGTAATGGCTGCCGTAATCGGGACCGGGCCACCGGCGAGACCAGCTTTCCGGATAACTCGCTTTTTTGACTGGAAATTGGGCAGGATCGGGAAAACGGTCGAAGCGCTGCGGCCAGGCGCCATTGGGATACTGAGCCAGGATGAGTTGGTCCAAAGCGTAGCGTGCGGCCTCATGGATTTCCGAATCCTGAAAACCGAACTCCCGGTCCACGCGCATGAGAAGACGCAGCGCGCCCTGGGTTTTGTTGTCATCGAGGCTGGTGGTGTTTGTGCGCGTCTCTCCGGCAGCCGGCTCACAGGAGCCATCCACTCGGTAGCGATACTGCTCCCTCTTTCTGGGATCAAATTCGATGAAGGCCTCCCAGCCTCCCGAACAGAGCTGTCCCTTCACGAGAGCCCGCGCCGCTTGCCGCGCCGCCTCCAGGTAGAAGCGGTCGCCGGTGGCTTCGTAGGCCCAAAGATAGCTCATCCCCACCACCAGCGTCCCCTGCCTCTGAATCTCCACCTGCGTGGCGCCCTCGGCGCTCTCGGAACGGCCGTAGCTCAGATCGTCGGTATAGTAAAAGTGGTACCCACCCTGGGTGGCGACCTCGCGGCTGTAAAATCGCGCCGCCCGCTTGAGGCCCCTCAGGACCTCCTCTTTAGAGGGAGGGACGCCCATCTGTGAGGCAGCGGCTGTTGGACCGCAATCCAGGCCGGCATAATACTCGCCCAGCTTCCGGGCTACGGCCGCGGCTGCTTCCGGCATCAAGTGTCCCAACCCGTCAAAATAGTCGTCGCAGCTTCGCACCTGGGGCGAAAATCCGGCTATGACTTGCACGGGCACTCCGGACCTCCTTGTCGTCACCGCGCGGATGGCATTATCGATGTGCCGGTACTGCCAGGAGGCCCGAACGCGGTCTCGCTCGCGGCAGTTGCGCACGCAGGGGCAGGGCTGGCCCCCGGGCCCCCCGACGACCGGCTCCAGCACAATCTGTCTAACCGAGGGTAGCTTGGCGATGATGATGTTCACGCTGGCTTCAATGGCTTCCGCCCAGGCGGCTTCGTCTTGGCCGTAAGGACCGCTGACCGAAAGCACGACCCGGTCGGGCCGTTCGGAATCGGAAGAGCACGGGGAGATGATCTCTCTTTCCCAACCCACGTAATCGGCCTGGCGCCACCTGTCTACGCCGCCTCCGCCGTGCCACAAAAGCTGCCATTTCCCGTCCTCAACGATCGACTCGAAGACTCCGTCCGCCACATACCAGCCATAGTGCCGGCCCGCTGTCGAGCCGACCTGGCTGTAGCCGATCACTTGAGTGCAGCGGAAACAGGATTCCTGCGCCGCCCGCACCTCCAAAAGCGCGTACTGGGAAATCATCAGCACGGAGCCCATCCAGAGGAGAGTCCCAAGAAATGCTTGAATTGCTTTCATGATCTGCCTCCTGCGTAAAAAAGCGGTTGACTTAGTACACCATTTCGCAAATACACCAACGTATGCTGAGCCACGGATTTCACGGATTGATGCCGATTAATCTGTTTCATCCGTGTAATCGTCGCTAAGAATACGTGATTGAATTTATGACCCCAATGTACTTTAGTTATTTCTTATAGGATCTATTCACCACGAGAAATGATCGCTTCCAGATCTTTTAGAATCTCTGGCGACTCGAGAAGCCATTGCCCTGTTCCAGCAGAACGAGAGCATCGACATCGCGGGTAACGCGCGGTCGTCTCAGAATGGACGCGGCGGCTCCCCCGATCAGGATTCCCTGAATACCGATTTCCTTGAACCAGGAGAGCAAATCAGGCTCTTTTGTCATCAGTCAAAGCTCCATAGAAGCTCGATGCTGAGGCCGCCAATTCGGTCCGTATCGGTCAGGACGGCCAAGCCACAGGTCAAGCCGAGGAGTCTTTTCATTGCTCGGAAGTTTATCACCTCTCAGACGGGAGCGAGCGCATAAAAAACCACAGAGCTGCGGCCAACAGATTCAGGCCTGCCGCACATGCGAAGTAAGTGGATGCGGTGCCCGTCGCCGTGTACCAACTGGGGCTGATCGTCATCTCCACACCAAAAGTGGCGATGGTGAAAAAGACCACGGCCGTCAGCGGAGTGTCAGCTTGAATCACGCCGATGAGGGCCGCGGCTGAAAGAGCAAAGCCCAGGATGGCAGGCAGCCGGCGCGACCAGTGGCGCAGGCCGGAACGGTAAATCAGGTCCACGAGAAAGCCGGCCGCCCATTGAGCTGTGGCTCCGAAAAGCAGCGGCACCATCGTGTAGCCGCTGGCCTCCGCCGCTGATAACCCGTAATGATCTTTCAAATAGGGATACATCCAGGTCAGGCAGATAAAGAAGGTGAAATTGCTGGCAAAATACTGGCCCATGGCCAGCGCCATCGGCCTGGAACGAAACACCTGGCCAAAGATGCCAAGGGATTATCAGGATAGTCACTAAGTCTGGATATCAATGGTTGCTGATCCGGGCTTGGGAAAGGGAGACATGACAGTCGTCAACGCCGTAAGGAAGAAACACGACGGTTGGCGAGGTTGGCCTGAATCGAAGTGGCAAGAGCTCCAAGTGAAAGACTTCGTAGGGAAGAGCCGATAAGTTGAGCATATCCAGTCGAGCAAATTTCTCCGCAAGGCGGCGGACGCCCAACACAGGGGCAGAACAATCGAAACAAGGGTGGCATGGACCAGGTTGCCGAAGACTGGACAAGGATGTCAAAATTGTATCAGGCTGATTGCTAACGATTTCTGGTCGAAGCCCCCTGTACCAAGGCTATTGTGACTATTCCAGATAGGAGAATCTGATGCCCACCCTTGACAAAGTGAACTCACAGGCCGAACTGGCCTCCTACTCGGCTGCTGAGATCGACGCGTTTCTGAGAGAACAGGTCAAACGTGCATCAGAGGCGGGCCGATCTCCGGTGAAGACTCATTTTGAACCATGGGAGCGCGAAGCAGTGAAGACGTGGAACGGAATCCCTTCAACGAATCTGCGGCATTCTCGGCGAGGACTTTTCTGCTGACGGCGCGTCCGTACTCTTCGAGGCCAACGTCACGCGACATATTAGATTTCTGGTCGGTGAGCATGGCATTCGAGAGGATAGGGAAATAACCGACTGGACAAACAAGTGCTTCGGGCTGGGGATGCGAGGCGATGGAACCTATGTCGTGGGATTGACGCAGATCTTTTTCGATAACGTCCAGCCAAAAGTTCGAGTCCTACCTGAGGAGCCAGCTTCCATTCATCGAGTGAGCGGTTTTTCTAGCGGAACAACTATTGTTCGCCAACTTGGGGGACAGCGAGATTCTGACAGATCTTACGGGCGAGCTTGTTTGCTATTTCGGTGTGACGCGGAATCGTTTCGGTAGCGCCCGTCTCCGGGTTACTCCACAGCGAGTGAGAATCGCGTCTAAGATAGCAGCCGTGCCTGCGGAGGTGCCTCAAGAGAGTACTCCGCTTCACCCGACAATGACCTTTTCTCTGATCGCATCTGGAGGGACTCCCCGGAGTCCCTCTTCTCGCCGGTCCTCAAGAATAAGAGCGATTGCCTCAGCTAGATTTTCTCGAACCTCTTCTTTGCTCCGTCCTTGTGCGTTTGCTCCTGGTACTTCCGGGCAATATGCGATGTACCATTCACCATCACGTTCTATAATGGCTGTAAATTCATTATGCATGAGCAAATCATACGGCACTCTGGCCAATTACGGCAATCGCTTTGCCGGAAGTCTGCTTGTGAATGGGGCATCGCAACCGGAGCCGCTAAGCTACCTTTCTCAAATAACGAGCAGCCACAAGCTTCCGAATCCTTTTTCTCGTCGCGTCTACACTGGCCACTCTGAAAAACCGGAGGTGGAGCTGACCCATGCTGAGCCACCGCGCCACGTTCACCAAACTGAGGATTTTGATGCACCTGTACGTCAATCTCATGGCTTTGGCAACACTTTCGTTGTTCCGCACGCGAAACAGCGCGCGATTCTGGGGAGTTGTCTGACAGAAAGGGCAACGCCGGAGCAGATGGCCTTGGTATTCGTGCCCGCAGTCGCATTTCCACTGCCCCAACAAGGAGATATACTCGCCGCAGTTCTGACACATAATCCGGGTGGAGTAAGCGACCTTCCAGAAGACGCAACGGCGAATGGACTGCACCAGCCATTTCAGCAGCAGGATAGGACTCGCCAACAAGAATAAGAAAATATCGATGGCCATCAGTCGTCTCCTCTCAGGCATCGGTAAGTCTCTGCGAAGCTCTTGTCCAAATCCTGGTCTGCTCTCTCCATCGACTTCTTCTCCCGCTCCCGGACGAGACGGTCATAGACCTTTCTCGACAACCGTCTATTGATTCCTGGGTCGCGTCTCAAAGAGCGCACTACCTTCTCGAGCACTTCAGGGTCTTTCCAGAAGGACAGGTCCGCGGTCCGCATCTTTTGGCCACCACAAAAGCAGTTACCCTTTGGCCGAGATCCGGATCGGATAAACCGACCACGGCTGCTTCCGTGACTGCCGGATGGCGCTCCAGTACTTCCTCGATTTCGCGGGCGCCGATCCGGTACCCGCCCGACTTGATGAAGTCCACCGAAACGCGGCCCAGCAGGTGATAGTACCCTTCACTGTCACGGGGGCTCGTAGGTGTCCAAAAGCCTCCGATACATGGTCGGGACGCCCATGAAAAGGCTGCAGGCACGCTCAGACAGAAGCGCCAATACCCGCGCCGGATCAAACTTTTCCAGCACCACGGCCGTGCAACCGGTCATGGCCCAACCATGAAGAGCTACCACCAGGCCGTGCACGTGGAAAAGAGGTAGCGAAAGGAGCAATTGGTCTCGAGCGCTCCATCCCCAAACCTTCATCAAATCTTCCAGGTTGCTTCGGATATTTAAATGAGTCAATAGGACTCCCTTGGGCCGCGGGTCGTCCCAGAGGTGAAACAGAGCAGAGCCGGCGCCTCGGGTTCCCGGTTCCGAGGAAATTGGCGCGTCTGGCACTCCAGCGCCCGCCAGAATTCCGAGGGCTTCAATCGGAAGCGAAGGGGCCGGTTTGGATCGCTGTCGGAATGAGCCCGGAAATCTCGGCTGTTGCAGCAATATTAAGACAGCTCTTCCTGCGTAGCAGCCGGATTTACGGGCACGCTGATGGCGCCCAAAAGGTGATTGCCGAAGAGCGAGACGATCAACTGGGGAGAATTGGCAAGGTAAAGTCCGATTCGATCGCCGCGCCGAATCCCCGAGTGATAGAGCAGCGAGGAATAGCACTCGACCCAGTGATTCAGCGTATCGAAAGAATAGAGCTGAGGCGTTCCGGAAGTGGGGACGAACTCCAGGACAGGGCGGTGGTTCGATGTAGGCAGGAGGTACTTCATTGGTTTGTTGGTTTGTTGGTTTGTTGGTCTCAGGCCTCAGGCCTCAAGCCTCAGGCCTCTAAAACCGCTTCAGAGGGAAATAACTCGTAATCTCCGGCAAATCGCTGGGTCGCGTGGCAAAGGCCACCGCCACATAGGCCAGCATCGAGATCAGGACGGAAGGAAATACCTCGTGTATTGAGGAGCCGCCGGTCAATGGCTGCCAAAGCAGCAGGCAAGCAACCCCCGCGATGAACGATGTAGTGACGGCCTTTCCGTTGCCGCGCTTCCAGTAAAGGCCGAAGACCAGGGCCGGGAAAAAGCAGGCGGCATAAAGGCTGCCTGAGAATATAGTCAGCTTGACGATTCCTCCCGGAGGATCCAGGACGATCAGGGTGGTCACGAAGGCAAAGAGCACCACATAAAACCCGGTCTCCCGGACGGCATGCTTTTCAGAGCGGGAGCCTTTCCACAGACCCACAATGTCGCGCTGGCAGGTTGAGGCCGTAACCAGCAGCACGCTGTCCAGCGAAGACATGGCGGCCGCCACCATCGCCACCAGCAAAAAGGAGCTCAAAAAGGCACTGAAGATGGAAGGATCGGTGAGAAGAGCGGGAACGATCAGATCAGTATCCTTTATGCCCGTCGGAAAAAGATGGCGGGCGTAGATGCCGATCGGAACCAGCAGAGAATATACAAACAGGAAAGCTACGGTTGAAACAATCATTCCCCGCACGATCGCTCTCTTGTCCCTCAGGGCGTAAAAGCGGGAGAGCTGGCGCGGCTCCACAATGAATTTGATGGAGAGGGCGAACAAGAACCAGCAAGGTGGGAAAAGGCACGGCAGAGTTCCAGGAGAATAGCCCAGCGCCCTCGGGAAGATCTCTGACCGTCCAGAAAGACTCCAGGCCGCCGGCGGCCGTGACCGTACCCCAGAACAACACAACGGCGCCTCCAATCATGAGGACCCCCTGAACGACGTCCGTTTTTGACGACGGAAATGAAACCGCCAACCGCTGTATAAGCCATGACGATCACGAACACGATTACAATCGCCAGCCAGTAAGGGATGCCGAGGAAGGCTTCCAGCAGATTGCCGATTCCTTTATAGATGGCTGTCATGTAAACTCACGCAGCCTGGGCGCGATCCAGATCCAGGCGATCAGGCAGAAAATGACCAGAAACGGCGCAACCAGGAGCCAGGGGAGACCGTAGCGGTAACTCTGTCCGGAGAAGCCCACAAAGCTGTTGGTGCTGGAGAAAGTGGCAAAGAAAGACAGCCCTACTGCCACTCCTCCCATAGAGCGTCCGCCCACATAGAAATCAGCTAATCCTTGCGTCTCACGCTTGCCCGTCCAGGCGTGATAAGCCAGCAGAGCGGTATATACCGCCAGTAAAATCAACAGCGCCCAATGATCCTGAATCCAATTCACGCGCGATAGCATCCCGGACAAGCTACCCACACGCAAGAGCCGATTTACGGCCACTCAATCCAAATTATTGGCCAAAGCCTGGTTTATCCAATTTTTAGCACAACAACGGGTTGACTGATCCATTTTTATGTACTAAGGTCGCCCTAACCAGGCTAAGACATTTTATTTCGCATTGCGAATGAGGGAGACTCATCATGAAAGTCTTGTCGTGTTTTTTCTGTGTTTTCTTTTTTATTCCCATGGCCTCGGCCCAGAACTCAGGAATCCAGGGAGTGGTCACCGATGAAACAGGAGCGATTGTGCCCGGCGTCGGGATCACGGTAACCAATCTGGAGACCGGAGTAGCCAGAACGGCGGTGACCAATGATGTCGGATTCTATTCCGTCCCGCTGCTAAAGGAAGGCCGCTACAAGATCAAGGCCGAGATGCCTGGATTTACCACCCAGGAAGTCACCATCCCACTGGAAGTCGGACAGGTCTTGCGCAGGGATTTTCAGTTAAAGATCGGCGAAATGACCCAGGTGGTCGAGGTTTCGGCTCTGGGCAGCCTGTTGCAGTCCAAGCCCATGGATGTGGGGCAGGTCATGGGAGAAAGGCAGATCCGGGAGCTTCCGCTCAACGGGCGCAACTATCTGGACCTGGCCAAGCTGGCCATCGGGGTTTTGCCGGCCCGCCAGCTCGGCAGAGGACACCGGGCCGGCCCGGAAGGCGCGTTTCTTGCCGTCGGAATGCACGGAGCCCAAAACAATGTCCTGCTGGACGGCACCGATAACAGCTCCCGGACCAGCGGCGGGCCCCTGGGGTTCGAGTATCAGGCGGTCAAACCGTCCGTAGACGCCGTATCGGAGTTCAAGGTCATCACCAACAACACTTCCGCCGAGCACGGCTTCCGCATGGGCGCCAAGGTTATTGTCTCGACCAAGTCCGGGACCAATGATTTTCATGGCTCTCTTTATGAGTTTCACCGCAATGACGTCTTCTCCGCCAATAACTTCTTCGCCAATCGAGCCGGAGTCGATGTTCCCAAGTACATTCGAAATCAGTTTGGGGCCACTTTCGGCGGGCCCATCATCGGTGACAAAACCTTCTTCTTCGGCAGCTATCAGGGGACCCGCATCCGCCAGGGACAAAGCTTTACTTCCAGCGTCCCCAGCCAGGAGGTTCGAGAAGGAAATTTCGCCAATCAGCCTGACTCGCGACGGAATATCTTCGATCCGCTTACGTTAACCGGGTCGGGCGGCGGCGCCATCCGGGAACAATTTCCGAACAACCGGATTCCTGCCGAGCGCATTAATCCGATCGCTCAGCAGTTGATCGCCCTCTATCCTCTGCCCAACATCGCCGGTCGCGAGCACCTGCCCAATAACTTCTTCTTTACTCCGACGGAAGCCAATGACGCCGACCAGTATGATTTCCGTGTGGACCATAACTTTAATGACGCTAATCGCATCTTCGTTCGTTACTCGCTTCGAGACCAGTTCATCGATCGACCGGGCCGGCTCCCCTTCCCCGCTATGGGAGAGAGGGGCGAGACCGTCGATTTGAACGGCCAGAACCTGGCCACTAATTACGCGGCGACGATCAGCCCCACCATGCACAACGAATTTCGCTTCGGCTGGAGCTGGTTTCCGACTCTGTTTGATATCCCGTTTACGGAAAATCTGAACGCCCAATTCGGGATCAAAGGCGCCCCTGGGGACAGTTTTGGGGATGGTCTGGATCACGGCTACACGTTATTTCGTGTCAGTGGCTTTCGAGCGCTCGGCCCAAGAGGTTTTTGGCCCAACGACAACGACCTGAAAGTCTTTAATGTTGCCGATAACGTGCTCTGGATCAACGGAAATCACAGCATCAAATTCGGCGGCGAGTATCGTCAAACCGAAGTGTTTCGATTATCCAGCCGTCACCGCCGCGGGCGCTTCATCTACAACGGCGTGTATACCGCCGAGCAGCCCAACAAGGGTTCCAGCCGGAAGAATACCGGAAACGGAGCCGCCGACTTTCTGCTGGGCTGGGCCAACAATACGACCTTCGGAATGCGCAGCGGCGAGCATATCATCGCGCCCTACTACGGGTTTTTTATACAGGATGACTGGAAAGTCACTCCCAAACTGACCCTCAACCTGGGGTTGCGCTGGGAGCTTTTCGACGGTCCTTACTATCCGAATGTGGAGGAGCAGACGGTCAGCAAATTTACCTTCACGGGTGAATGGCCGAATGTGGAAAGCGTCGAGTTCGTGTTTCCTGAAGACGACAACGATTGCGGCTGCGACAGGGACCTGAACAATTTTGCGCCCCGCCTGGGTATCGCCTATCGATTGGCCGATAAAACCGTGATCCGGGCAGGCGGCGGGATTTATTACGGAGAAGCCGACTACATCAGCCAGGAATCGGGGCGCTTTGTAACCGGTTTTCCGCGAACGATCGAAATCAGCACCCCTCAGCCTAGAACGGAAACCTCACTCTTTCTCAGCCAGGGCTTCCCGGCTATGCCGCCGACACCCTCGGCCACAACGATTCCGGGAGGCGGCATCCGCGTGACCTCCATCCCCAAGTTCCTTCCCACCATGTACTCCGGCCAGTGGTTCCTGGACGTTCAGCACACTTTGCCATGGGATATGCTGCTCACCGTCGGATATAACGGCACTTCGACTTCCCACATGGCCGAAAGCCTCAATATTAATGAGCCTTTGACTCCCCATCCAACCATCCGCGCATTTGACCGGCGGCGTTATAAAGGGGTAAGGGCTTTCAATCTCTTCGGCAACATCCTGAACGCCAATTACAATGCGCTGGCAGTCAAAATGCAGAAAAGGTACTCGCAAGGGTTGACCTTTCTAAGCTCCTTTACCTGGGCGCATAACATTGATCATGGAAGCGAAGCCTTGAATCAAGGGGAAGCTTCATCACGAGTATCACCCTACGATTTGACTCTGGAGCGGGCCAGCGCCAACCTGGATCGCCGTCTGGCTTATACCCTCGCTCTCATGTACGAGCTGCCCTTCGGCCCCGGCAGAAGGTGGCTGCAATCCGGACCCGCAAGCTGGATCCTGGGAGGCTGGCAAGTGGGCGGAATTCTTTCGCTGCTCTCCGGCTCGCCCCTAAACCACAGTGTTTCCGGCTGCGATCAGAACAACGGCGGCCGCTGCCGCGGCGATCTGCTTCGCGATCCGAACCTCCCGGCTGACCAGAGAACGATCGACCGCTGGTTCGATACCGAATTTGCGGTCGCCCAGACACCCGGTACCATCGGCAACGCCGGACGCAATCTCATCATGGGTCCCGGCCGCAGCAATTTGGATTTCACCGCCATGAAGAACTTTTACATGCCCTGGGAAAACCACCGATTGCAATTGCGGTTCGAAGCCTTTAACTTTACGAATACTCCGCATTTCGGACAGCCGAACACAACGGTCGGCAGCGAGACGGTGGGAGTCATCACCGAGGCGGAGCAGGGACGGCTGATTCAGTTCGCTTTGAAGTACCTCTTCTAGACTAGTGCTTCGATTCCGAAATAACGTAGCAATCGCCGATGGGGCTTGTGAGCCGAAATCGCGAAGAGAGGAGGAGGCGATGCCGTAGCATCGTCGACGACGAACGATAAAGATTTCGGCCGCAACACCCATCGGCCCAAAGGGTTGCGGCCGGGTACCCTCTGGGTGTGCCCCGCTTTCTTTGTCGCTCCTCCTCGACAATGTCCCACATTGACTCGTCGTCGCTTCGCGAAATCGGAACCGCCGCGCTCGCAACGATTGCTATGTTATTTCGGAATCGAGGCACTAACCTGAAACTTAATCTGTCGCCGCCCGGTTTAGCAGGCGGTTCCTGCTGAGAGACAGCCGGAACAGCGTACGACAGGCGTCCTCGCCTGTCACCGAGGTCTTCGACAGAACCTCCCGGAGACAGCCGGGACGGCTATCTGACGCTGACAACCTGTTGCCGCCAAAAGTTTCTCGCCTGAATGATCCGGCTTTGCTGGTGGCGGAACTAACCTGGATTTTCGCCTAAAGGAATTGACCCCTAAACACAGTTCGCGAGCCGCCGGCCAGCCGCGACGGCCGGAAGTGCACTTATAGGGTAGATATCCATTACTTATATTTAGAAGTCCACCCCGCTTCATCCCGAAGGTTGCTTCTCTCCTCGAGTCACGTGGCTCCCGATTGCCGGCCATAACCAGCGTCCGGTCCTACAGCGGCCCGATCGAACCCTGCCGTTTAAACGATGGCTCAAAATGTCATTCTGATTTAGTATATTTAGTTATAGAATATGAGTAAGGGTATTAAGCCAAAATCAAAACCCGGCTCCGCCTTCTTCCTCCACCCTCAAAGCGTCCCCCAACGCCAGTACGAAGCCCTGCGCGCTTACGTGGTGGAAGACCTCTCCGCAGCCGAGGTGGCTGAGCGCTTCGGTTTCACCCCGGCCACCCTGTACTCGTTGGCCCGCGACTGGCGGGCCCGCCGCTTGCCCTTTTCGCCCCCACCAAGCCGGGACCCAAAACCGCCCCAAAGCGGGATCCGGCGCGCGAGCGGGTCATCACGCTACGCAAGCAAAACTACTCCGTCTACGACATCCAGCGGATCTTGCGCGCCGAAGAGCAGCCCTTAAGTCACACCGTCGTCCACCAGATCTTGCGCGAGGAAGGAGTCGCCAAGCTCCCCCGACGCCGCGACGAGGAGCGACCGCCCAGGCCCCGGCCCGAGCCCGCCCAGACAGCCGACATCCGGAAGCTGGATTGGAAGCAGTTCGCCTCCTTTGAAACGGAAGGGGCCGCTTTGTTTTTCTTCCTGCCGACGCTGCTGGAGTGGGGAATCGAACGGTGGGTGTAACGCGCCCGGCTGCCGGGCTCGAAGATGATCCCCGCCTTGCCATCGGTCCTCTCCCTCTTGGCCCTTAAGCTCACCGGCACCGAGCGGCTCTCGCACGTCATGGATGTGTGCGCCGATCCGGGCTTTGCCTTGTTTGCCGGCCTCAACATCCTGCCCAAAACTACGGCGCTGTCCACCTACAGCTACCGCCTCACCCGGCCCATGACCGCTTCCCTGCTGACGAGCTACCATCAAGCCTTGACCGGCTCCGGGCTCTTGCCGGGTCAAAGCTTCAACCTGGACTTTCACGCCATTCCGCATCGCGGCGAGGAAGCGGTGCTGGAAAAACATTACGTCTCCCGCCGCTCCCGTCGCGAGCGCTCCATCCTGGCCTTCCTGGTCCAGGACCACGACTCGCACATTTTGTGCTATGCCAATGCCACCGTGCGCAAAGACCGGGCGGGGGAAGAAATTGTGCGCTTCGTGGAGTACTGGGAGGAACAGCGCGGAAGCCTGCCTCCCCATCTGGTCTTCGACTCCCAACTGACCACCTACCCGGTTTTGGATCGTCTGGACAAACGGGGCATCCTCTTTATCACCTTGCGCCGACGCGGAGCGAGTTTAATGCGTCAGCTCCAAGAGCTGCCCACCCGGACCTGGAAAAAGATGACGCTTTCGGGCGTCAGCCGCCGCTACCGCCACGTTCACTACGCGGAAACGATGGTCTCGCTCAAAGGCGTGCGCCGGCCGTTCGCTGAGATTGTTCAGAGCTCATACTGCCCGGTCAGATCAATGGAACAGTTGTTTTGGGCAGAACGATAGCAGGCAAAAACCGCCTCCATCGTCTTCAGGTAGTCGCGGCCCTCGCTCTCGCACCTGGAGCCTGAGCGCAGGGCGTCAACACAGTGTCTCTGCGTCGCTTCCACACTGTTTCCGCGATATCCATACTCCGGGAGTTCGTAAGGGTGCTGGATTTCGTCCTGGTCATAACGCTTCAGCCACAAGCGGCCGTCTTCAGACAGGCGGAGAGTGGCTTCCTCCCCTTCCAGCCGGCACTCTCCAAGAGTAAGCGTGAGTGCGGGCGGACCGCTGATGCGGTTGGCATCAATGACTCCCCGGGCTCCACTTTGAAAAGCGAGCTGGACAACGGCGCAGTCCTCGCCCTGGAGAACGGGATTGACCCGGGTCATCTGGCAAAACAGGGACTCAAACTCGCCTTCCAGGTAACGAAAGGTGTCCAGAAAATGAATGATCGTCTCGTAAACCAGGAGAAGCTTCATCTGCCTGAAATAGGGCTGCAGCTTGTAAGGGTTTTCCCCCCTCCCGTCACCCGAGCGCATGCGGTAGCCGAGGTAGAAAACCTTCCCCAGTTTTTGGTCCTCCAGCAGGCGTTTCATCTGGCGATACCAGGGCTGCCATCTCCAGTTCTCATGCATGAGCAAGCGGACGCCCTGCTGCTCAGCGGCCTTCACCATCTGGAGACACTCTTCCCAACTTGGGGCCATCGGTTTTTGACAGATAATGTTTACGTTATGCCCGGCTGCCAGCCAGGTAAGCTCGAGGTGAGTTTCGGGACGAGTCGCGAGGTCCACGAAATCCAGGGCATGCTTCGAAAAGAGCTCCTCCGCATCCTGGTAGACGCGCTTGATGTTCCATTCGCTTGCGAATTCCTGCGCTCGCTCCAGGAGCGGGTCCACTACTCCGACAATTTCGACGTCTGTGATCCGCTGCCAGGCTTCAGCATGGAAGCCCGCGAAGTATCCAGCCCCGATCATCGCGCCTTTCATCCGGAAGGAGAGATTAACATAGACTCTCGGCAGGGGCTGACATATAACTCAAGGTGGCGGGTGGCAGGTGGCGGGTGGCAGGTGGCCGGTAGCGGGAGACAACTTTATGATAGGCGACTTTTGGATTTTTTTGACGCTCACACCCATGTCGGCAAGACTCTGCACAGCGGCAAATCATGCACAGGACGAGAGTTGGTTGAGGCCATGCAGGATCACGGAGTGGACCGTTCACTGGTGATACCGTTCCCTGTCGTCGAAGACTACCGGGAGGCTCACGACGAGATCGCTGAAGCAATACAGGACTTTCCCAACGCACTCACGGGATGCATCTGCCTGGACCCTTTCGTCGGCCGGAAGGAATTTCGGAATGAGGTAAGGAGATGCGTGGAAAAGCCTGGCTTCCGCGCACTCAAGCTACAGCCTCAATACCAGCCATTGAACCCCATCTCACCCAGAAGCGATTTCTTTTTCGAAACGGCCTTGGAGTTTCGGCTGCCCGTCGTCTGTCATACGGGAGCGGCTGTGCCCTTTGCGCTGCCATCGCTTTTCATCCAGCCGGCAAGAAGGTTTCCGGAACTCACGATCATTCTGGCGCATGCCGGGGGAAGCCTTACCCTGGAGATCCTCAACTACGTGGATTCCTCGCGGCTTCTGGTCGGATCTTACCAATCCCAAATCACAAATTAGCGATGATTTTTGATTTGTGATCGGTCGAAGCAATCACAAATCACCAATCCCAAATCACAAATTAGTGGTGATTTTTGATTTGTGATCGGTCGAAGCAATCACAAATCACCAATCACAAATCACAAATTAGTAGAACGACAGATGGTAAATCCTACCACGGTACTTCTCCCGGAACTTGCGGTTGTTCTCGGTGCCGCCTTTCACGTTGGCGCTGGCCCAGACTTCCGGCTCCACCCCCATCTTTGCCAGCTTATCGACCGTCATGGCAACGAGGGACTGGACGATAAAAGTGTTGGCCATGGTTGAGGCCGACGATACCCTCTGCTCAAAATCTTCAATCTCCACGACGGCGTCCCCCAGAGGCACATGGGAATCGATGTGCAAGTCTCCCAGGTCGTGCAGGTTTTGATTGCTGGGGTGACGAGAGACGGTCCCGGGCGGGACTCCTTCCGAAAACTGTCTGGAACTCACCGTGATTACTTTAAGGCCCATCTTCCTGGCTTCCGCGGCAGCATCAATAGTGACGGAATTAATCCCGTTGACGTTAACCACAAGGATCACGTCCCCAGGTTGCACGTTGTAGTGGACCAGCGCCAATTGGGCATAGCCGACCAGGCGCTCGGTGTTGGGGTGAGCTTCCGTCACCGAAATGCCCGGAGGAAACAAGGGATTGATGGGGACCAGGCTGCCGGCCCTCTTAAAGATTTCCATGGCAGCCATGATGTTGTGCCCGCCGGTCCCGAAAACATGGACCAGCCGCCCTTCTTTAATAGACTCAGCCATCCAGTCTGCAGCCTTGTCCAGGTTCTCCCTCTCCCGACTCATGATTTCCTGCATAATCTTTTGCGTCGTGTCGTAGTACTGCTGGACGACATACCAGGAACTCTGGGAAGAATCCTCGAATTGTCTGTCCTGAATGCCGGCTGCTGAGGCACCAGCCAAAAACAAGAGTGCCCATAAGGTCCCCTGCCGTTTCATAATTAAGCCCTCCTTTATTCGTCCGTGTCGAACTGCTTCTTAAAAAACGCGACCATCTCCTGATCCATCCCCGACATGTCCTTGACCCCTGTATGAAAGACAGCCTCAATACCGAGGGCATCGAGCTTTTCCTTTAGAATCTCTCCCAGATTGGGATGGTGGACAGCCTGGCTGGGCGTCCCGTCAGGCGGCAGTGGCGTATTCTCTTGGCGGTAAAACAGAAATACAGGCGGATCATCCGCCGAGACGTAAGTAATCGGCGCCGCTTCCTCAAATAACTTGTAAGCGGGCGGAGTGTCGAATTCTTCATAGCTCAGCCCGTAAAAGGGCGGTAAGGCGGGATGTTGGGCGGCCTGGGCGAGTCCCAGTTCTCTAAAGGCCCGCGGATCATAGGTGGATTGCGTGTTAAAAGCGCCCACACAAGTGAGGCGCGTGGACTGTCTTGCCACAGGGTCGCTGCTCTGCGGGTCTGCCAGGTCGTCATGAAATGCCAGCCACATGGAGATCCCGCCTCCGGCCGAACCGCCGGTGGCGGCGATACGCGCCGGGTCGATCTTCCACTCGCCGGCCTTCGAGCGGAGAAACTGGATCGCTCGCGCGCCGTCCAGCATGAAAGCTGGGAACGAAGCCGTATCGGACAGTCGATAATTGATGGCAGCCACGGCAAATCCCGCCTCCAGACTGGCGTTCAGCAGCGAAGGACGAATGCTCGACTTGTCGCCGGCGCGAAAACCTCCGCCGTGGATATAAACGACCAAAGGCGCCGGCTCGCCAGATCGAGCCTGCCAGAAATCAAGCACGTTGCGCTCGTGCGGACCGTAGGAGATGTTGACTTTGTCCGGGGCTGGCTTCTCAGGATCCCGCAGGAACCAGGAGCGCGCGGTCCGAGCGCTCCTGAGAAAGGCCAGGAGTTGGCCGCCCACCTTCGTCCGGCCGGCCGGCGAGGGATGGGTGCCATCGGCAGCCAGATCTTCCCGCGTGTATACCAGTCCGTCGCCTCGCCCTTTCGTGCCGTCCGACCACAGATAGGGCCCCCAGGCCAGCCAGGGGGAGCGAACTTCTCCCTGCTCCGCGTCGTAATTCAACTCCGGCTTTCCGGCCATCTGGTCAGCGATCAGCCACTTCAAGCTAAATCCGCTTTCGTAGGCGTGAGGCTCCGGATTGAGAGGGGTTTCAGCAAATCCGGCGTAAATCCGGCTAGAGAGATAGGCAATTTGAAGGTTCGGAAAACTTTCCTTTAAATTGTGCAGCGTGGAAACAAGATAGCCCTGCAAACCCTTTGCCTCGGCGGGAAAAGGCTGCGAAGGCCTGCCAATGGCCTGTTTGATCCAGGCAGCCTGCACCTGTGCCGGGGTGACTCCAGCCTGCTCGAGACGCTGTTGCAGCACCTGCCAATACCGTGCCCCAGGGTCGGCCGTCGCGTCGGCGGCCTGGCCCCCCTGGGCTCCGTCCACGATCACCAGGGCAGAGTTGATGTCCGAATCACCGGCCGCCAGTTCTTGAAACACCTGAAATTCCTGGGTCGTGTTGGACATCCCCACCGATATGAAGACGATCTTTCCATCTTGGGCAGGCCGGCCTCCGCGATCTCTGGGCACGATCTGGCGGGCCATCTCTAGCCCGGCCTGAAGGTGCTGAGGCGGGGGCTCATTGCCGCCTCCGGGATAAAGTCCGCCTTCAAAGCCCTTGTACGTATTCTTCCCCAGTTCGGTAAGCGGCATCAGGCCGATAGATTCTCGAGGAGGGTTCTCCTTACGAAAGGTCTCAGTTCTCCTGCGTCGCGCCTCCTCGGCTTGGCGCAGGTAAGCCGTTTCTCCGTCAGTGAGGCTTGCGCCGCTGCGTTGCTTCATTCGGATCTTCTGAGCTTTCGCCCAGTCAATCTCCTGATCGGATCGCAATTGCCTGATCTTGATGTTGCGGAATCGGACCTCGGCCCCGTGGTCCTGGAGAAGAATGGGCGTCTTGAATTTAGCGCCGAAACCCTTCACATCCTTGAACTTGCTCCGGGCGATCGCCGTGCTGACCCGATCGCTGCCCAGCTCATATTCGAGAACTTTGACCCCATTTAGCCAGTGCTCCACATGATTTGCCTGGACGATCAGACGGGACTGGTTGAAAATACCTGGGGGCATCATCACCGCGCTTTCAGCCGGCAGCACATCGTAAAAAGCGCCATTCTTCCAGAGGGGATTGGTCGCTCTGGAATCGTGCTCGTGCCCGACGATCTGATATTCGTGGCCGATCGCTCCCCCTCTATCTTCTGAAATGAAGTACTTCAGCCCGCTGTTTCCGTCCGCAGGTATCCTCCACTCCCAGTACAATTCGAAATCATCGAACTGCCGCGTAGTGATGATATCGACTGCACGGCGCTCCCCGCCGGCGATGCGCTTGAGCGAGCCCCTTTCAACCGTCCAGCGGTGAACGGGAAAAGAATCGCCGCCGAAAGCGCGCCAGCCCGCGGTAGTCTCTCCATCAAAGAGGAGCTCCCAGCCCGCTTCCTTCTCGACTGCGCTCAGTTGATTCGGCCTCTCCTCCTGCACAGCCGGCACGCGCTGGACCAGAGACTCGTCAACAGGGTTCGGCTGAACTGAAACGTGCCGCTTGAAGAAGGCGTGGCTGTCTTCAAAAAACTTGAGAGCCGCCTCCGGTGTACCCTTTCCGCTGGAAAAACCGTGTGGCTGGTCCGGATACAGTGTGACTTCCACCTCCTTGCCGGCCTGGCGCAGCTCCGGAATGATGATTTGATCGTTGATCCGGTTAATGACGGTCTTGCCGCCGGAAGCGATGAAGATCGGAGCCTCGACACTGGCGATCTTCTGCTGCGTGCGCTTCTGGATCTCGGGCGTGTAGTATTGCCGGGGATTTTCCATCTTCTGCTGGTTAAGCTCTCGATTGTCGTTGCCGCTGCCCTCGAACATGCCGGTGAAAAGCACGGTCGCCGGTTCCTGGACGCTGACCGCGGCAAGCGATGTCTCCCCGGCCACTTCCAGAGCCAGGCTGCCTCCGCCGCTGTCCCCCCAGAGCACGACGCTCTCTGGATCGACCTCCGGAATCGTCTTCACGCGCTCGACGATCGCCAGGGCGTCCCAGAGCGTTTCGGGATTTTGCATGTCCACGCGCCGGCTCCGAAAGGTGGCAGCGACCGTCGCGTAGCCGGACACCAGGAAGCGAGGCAGGGTCGGCACGCTCAAGACCTGTTCTTTCAGCCAGATGACGGGTCGCTGCTCCAGCCCGCCATGCAGATAGATCACGGCGGGGAACGGTCCTTTCCCTGGAGGCTTGCGCATGACCGCCGTGACCTCATGCCCGTCCCGCGCGGCGGCGGTCAAAAGCTCGACCGGCGATACCTCCTCTGAAACGGCGGGTTTCGTGATCGCATCTGCGGCCGCGCAGAAGATCGCGGCCAAGAAAACGACACCCAGTGCAACGACACTCATTCGAATTGCTCGCATAGCTGGCTCCCCCTGGTTGGTTTCTTGGTTTTTTGCTTTTTTGGTTTTTAGTTCCACAATGATTATCCGCTTTGCTCAGCAATCTCATCGGCCAATCGGCCACGCGATTGGCCTAAACACCTGACACCCGTCACCTCCGCTCGATAGCGCCGATGTCGGGCGCTTTACCGGCGAAGTCATCACTAATGTTAGGCAGCGGCAGAGCACGATCGATTTCGGGTGATGTCTCCGAAAGACGAAGGTCGCCGGATTTCAGATTGACGAATTTACTCCGAATGTTCAAACCGTGCTGCTCAAACCCGGCCTCCTGGAAGGCGGCATATTCCTGATAAGTCACATCGCCCAACCTGAAAACTGCCGGGCCTGCTTCCGTGTAGAAGTTATTGTAATCAAAGCCGGCCTGGCCCTTCAGGGTTGCCGCCTCCAGAGTCTGTCCTGTCCCGTAAAAAATATTGTTGAGGAAAGTGGCATTCGCCCAGAAGGAAACCGGCATCGGCCGGTCAGGAAAAGGTCTGCGCCGAGGATTTGAGGGCCAGATCATAAGGGCGTTGACGCCCTCGTCTGTGAGCGTGCCGTCCAGCCGCCGATGCTGTCGAAGCGTCGAAACAAAGGTATTGTGCAGGATGTATTTCGGTCCCGCGTTTTCAATTCCGGAGGCCAGCTTCACGGTCGAACCCCAGTACTGGAAGCTGGTGTTGCGCAGGAAGTAAACGGGACCCACCGTGATCGGCGCCAGGCTGACTCCGGTCAAGCAGTCGCGCATCCGGTTGCTCCAGATGCGCAGGTTGATACAGGTCCCTTCGGGTTCCAGCGGGTCATCACCGATATCGTGCAGTTGGTTCTCATAAATATCGACGTCGCTGTTCAGGGCCTCATTTTGGAGGTCTCCCCAGGTCGAGGCCACCACTCCATTAAAGTAACCGTGGATGGTATTCCGGCGCACTACCTGTCCCGGTCCGCCCTTCAAGGAGACGGCGCTTCCCTCGGCCTCAGTCGCCTTCACTTTATCCCAGGGCCAACCGATGATCGACGTATCGAAGATTTCATTCCCTTCAATCAGGATTCGGGTCGTCGCAGCGCCATCTGTAGAGATGCCCCGGTTGCAATGGTGGATGCGGTTGTTACGGATGACGATATTGGAAGAATCATGAAGGGCAATCCCGGCAGTCCGTTCTCTGCGCTCATGTGCGCCGAAGTAGCCCAGGTCCAGCCCTTCGACGATCAGGTAATGTGAATTTTCCAGACGCAGACCATAAGGCCGGCCTGCAGCGCGCATGGACGCGTTGTGTGGATTTTCCCCGTCCGCAAGAGCAACATAAAGCCGTCCCTGCTCCCAGTACCAGCCGCCTTGAACTCCGGCTGCCCGGCGGCGCAAGTCCACCAATTCCCAGTAGCGGTAAAGGCGCTGCTCCCCGGCCGCTACATAACCGGCATACGCATCTGCCGCTATCTGGGTGGAAAAAATTCCATCTCCTTCGGACGTCCAGCCGCCGGCGCTGTTCTTGTGCTCTAATTCTTGGAGCGAACCCGAGACGACGACGCCAGGTTCACCCTTAATCAGGATATAGGCGTCAGGCCGGCCCCGTTTGCCGGCAATCAGCACGCTCTCCCGGTAAATGCCCGGCAGCACGGTTATCACGTCACCAGGGGCTGCCGCATCGACCGCCTGCTGGATGGAGCTCAGAGGGCGTTCCTTTGTGCCGTCTCCGGCCGCCCCGGCTTCGACATACCAGGCGCGCCCTTGGCCCGTGGGAAACTTCTCCGCCGGCGTTCGGAACGCGACTGGCTCCGGCTGCTGAGCGACTCCATCGACGTCCTCAACCGACAGACGCGCCTCATATTGCGTGTCGGGCTCCAGGTTGAAAATACTGCCGGCAAAGCGGTTCCCGGAGATCCGTGCGGGAGGAAAGGCTTGGCGCCAGGCTTGCCCTCCCAGCCGGCGGAACGCCAGACGGGCCCGGGCATTGATGTTTGCATCTCCTGTGATGGCTGTCCGCACCCCGGCAGAGTGGAAGGTGGGGAATACTTCCAGAGGTCCGGCGGCTGCTATCGCATCCCGGCGCTCATGGATTTCCCACACTTTGAATGAAGTGTAACTGGCCCGCTCGGTGTGGGCCATCTGCCTCAGCCCGATCTGCCCGGCTCTCCAGACGGGTCCATGGGTGACGCCGTCGTCGTCAAAGACAAGCGACAGAGCGCCGCGGGTTTCCAGAGAAATACGGCCTCCCGACTTCAGCAACCTTACGCGGTGCGGCCCAGGACCCTGGCCGCCAATATGGTCGGTACCCGAGGAGACGACATGAAATCCGTGATTCTTACGCAGATTGGCTGTACCCCGGCGGCCTGCCCAATAGGAAGCGTGATAGCCGTTCAGAGCAGCGCTGTGATAGTTCTTAAAGATACCGTCCCTGCGCGGATGTCCCAGGTCGAATATCCCGCCGCCTTCCCTGGACGTCGTGGAAAAGAAAACAATAGCCAGCCCATTGCTGGAATCGTGCGGAGACATCTCGAATTCCAGGAGGAAGTTCTCGGGAAAGACGCGTGTGTTCCACAAAACAACATGGCTGTCCTGCAGGCTCTCAATGTGAAGCCTGCCTTCCTCGGTCCAGGCTCGCCCCTTCCCTTCGAAGACCCAGTCCTTCCCTTCGGGCAGATGCCTGCGTTGCTCCCCTTCAAATAGCTCATCTTCATGGATCACGTTCAGCGGTTGGCTGAAATCGGCTTCGAAAATCAGCTTCAGCTCGTACTGGCTGAGGTCCAGCGATGTTTGGCTGGGCGAGAGGACCTGAAGTCCGGCCCAGCTCGTTAAGGCCAGGGCAAACAAAGCAACTACTTTTTTCACGCTATTACCCCACCTCCTGTTGTACTTCAGTACTGTAATATATTCACTGACTATTCTCAAAACCTTTGCTTCCAATCGCTCGGCGGCGCTTATCGTCCCTTTCCAACCGCTTCGACAGGCAGGTGCCGAAGATGGAATTCCATGATTCGGTCAAAAGCCTCGTTGTAGCAGCCCCCTCTGTCGTGCTTCTTGCCCTCGATGAGGATGAACTCCAGCGGAATGTTCTTCTCGGCCATCAGGTCCTGGAATTCCAGGCTGTATTTCAGGAGCCGATCCTCGCTTCCGACAAAGATCATCATGGGCAGCTTGCCCCGAATTTCCTCCCGATCGCCCGCCAGTAGCGGACAACGGTGACAACAAAGAGGAGTGAAGCCATCAGGATGAGCAGCCAACGGGGCGCTTCCAGATAAATGATCCTGTTGAGATAATGATCGATAAAAGGCTCATGATAGGTTGCTAAACCGATCTGCTCTCGAAGATAGTTTTCCAGCATCGTCAAAGGGCAGGGAAAGTAAAGGACCTCAATCAATAGTGAGTAGACGACGGACCCAAAATGAGTCAGCCGCCAGAAAGGCGAGTAGAGACAATAGATCCATCCGGTAACAACAAAGGCAATCCACAGGAAATGACTGACGATGACGGCGGTCAGGAGGTATTGAACCAAAGAAGCGCCCCCTAAAGTCGCTTTTTGTTGGAAAGCAGATTATGTTACAAGAACAAATTATGAAAGCCAATTCTCATTCGACGGACGTGTCGACGGACCTGGATGCTAAAGCAAGAGCCGATGTTATTTCACAAGGCCAACAGAGAACGGATGTGCTGTCAGACATGAGTTTTTACATTGGACGGGTGTACTACACGTACGTCGGATTCTTGGACCGCTTGCTGGCCGAGAGCGGTATTGACGAACACGTGCGGCCGGGTATGGGACATATCCTGTTCGCCCTGTTTGAAAGCGACGACCTCATTATCAAGGACCTGGTAGATCGCCTGGAGCTTTCTCCGTCTACGCTGACCGGAATGCTGAAACGCATGGAGCGAGCCAAGCTGATCAGGCGATGGCGCGATAAAAATGACGGGCGTGCAGTCCGCATTAAACTGACGGTGCTGGGCCGCTCTCTGGAAGGCAAGTGCCGGCAGGTCGAGCGCAGGTTGAACGACACGCTCGAAACCGGCATCAACCGGGAAGACAGCCAGGTGGTAAAGAGGTGTCTATCACAAATGATTTACAACATGCGCCACGATATGGGGGACGCCGGAAGCGCCCAGCGGCGCCAAGGGAGGTGAGAATCATGAAAAGAATCGGTCGAAGGAATTTTCTCAAGGAATCTGTGGCCGCAGCCGGAGCCGGTTTGGGGCTCGGCGCAGCAGCGCCCGCTCTGCTGGCCCGTCCCGACATCAACGATACGGTCCGTATGGCCGTGGTCGGCATTCGCGGTAGAGGCAGAAGTCATATAAGCAACTTTGCCGGACGGCCCAAGGTAGAGATCGTGGCTCTGTGTGACGTTGACGAGAATATCCTGGCCCAAAGAGCCGATGATCTCGAAAAAAAGACGGGCAGGCGGCCCAGGCGTTTTATCGACATGCGCGAAGTTTTTGAGCAGAAGGACATCGACGCCGTAAGCTTCGCCACTCCCAATCACTGGCATTCGCTGGGCTCCATCTGGGCCTGCCAGGCCGGCAAGGACGTGTACGTCGAGAAGCCCTGCTCTCACAACGTCTGGGAAGGACGAAAACTGGTGGAGGCCGCCCGGAAGTACAATCGCATCGTCCAGCATGGCAGCAATGGCCGCAGCCGGCTGGATTTTCAGGAGGCGATCCAAAAGCTGCGCCAGGGGGTGATCGGGGACCTCTATATGGCCAAGGGACTCTGTTACAAGTGGCGAGACACCATCGGCCGTGCTCCGGACGAGCCCGCGCCGGCAGGCGTTCACTACGATCTGTGGCTGGGCCCGGCTCCGCAGCGGCCCTTCAGCCAGAACCGCTTTCATTACAAGTGGCACTGGCACTGGGACTACGGAAACGGAGACATCGGCAATCAGGGCGTCCACCAGATGGATATCGCCCGCTGGGGACTGGGAGTAGGACTTCCCGCCAGGGTCCAGTCCGTAGGAGGGCATCTCATGTTCGATGATGACCAGGAGACGCCCAATATTCAGATCAGCACCTTTGAATACCCGGCGGACAAGCCAGAGGACAAGAAGCTGCTGGTTTTTGAAGTGCGGCACTGGATTTCCAACCACGAAGCCGGCATCGGCTCAGGCGAGGACAATGAGGTCGCCGTTCTCTTCTTCGGCTCGGAAGGTTATATGTCTCTAGGCTACGGCGGCTACCGAACCTACCTGGGTAAGAAACGAGAACCGGGACCCAGCGGCTCGCCGGTGGATGGGAGTTCTCATTTCGCCAACTTCATTGCTGCCCTGCGCAGCCGGAAAATGGAAGACCTGAACGCCGAGATCCAAGAGGGCCATCTTTCTTCCTCCTTGTGCCATCTGGCCAATATTTCTTACAGGACGGGCCGCACGCTGACCTTCAATCCGCAGAGCGAGAAGTTTATCAACGATCCGGAAGCAGATGCCCTGCTCAGGCGAGAGTACCGCTCGCCTTTTGTGGTTCCGGAGTCGGTCTGATGGAGAGGTGAGACCTGAACCGGCGAGACTTTTTGTTGACTGCGGGTCTGGCCTCGGCTGGTTTCCGGCTCAGAAGCAACAGCCAGGGCGAGCGGCCAAACATTGTGCTGATGATCAGCGATGATCACGGCCGCGATGACCTGGGCTGCTACGGCAATCCGGTCGTCCAGACACCGAATCTGGACCGCCTGGCGGCCGAGGGAATTCGCTTTGGTCAGGCATTTTGCACGACCTCGAGCTGCAGCCCCAGCCGTTCGGTGATCCTGACAGGATTGCACAATCACGCCAACGGCATGTACGGCCTGCAGCGTGAATTTCACCATTTTAGCTCGCTGGATCACATCAGCAGCCTGCCTGTCATGCTCGCCGGAGCCGGTTACCGGACGGCGCGGATGATCCGCACCGCGGACTTCCCTTCCGAAACTGGCCGGCTCCCAATCCTTTCGGCAACCGTCCCGAAGGATATCCCGGGATCGATACGATCAGGTATGACCCACGAGAGATCCCTGTCCCGGCTTACCTCCCCGATAACCCGTACTGCCGGGCTGAACTGGCCGAGTATTACCAGTCCGTTTCCCGCCTGGACCAGGGTATCGGGGAGCTGCTTCAGATTCTCAAAGATGCCGGCACATACGACAACACAGTCATCTTTTATATCTCCGATAATGGAATCGCCTTCCCGGGCGCCAAGACCACGCTTTACGAACCGGGCATGCGGCTGCCCTGCATCGTTCGCACTCCCTGGCAGAAGAGACGAAGCGTCGAGCAGAATGCCATGATCAGTTGGACGGATTTAACGCCCACCATTCTGGATTTTGCGGGCGCCTTGCGACAGGATGCCGAGCTTCAGGGCCGTTCCTTCAAGCCCATTCTGGAAGAGTCGGACCCGCAGGGGTGGGATGAAGTGTACGCCTCGCATTCTCTGCACGAGATCACCATGTATTGCCCCATGCGGGTTGTCCGCGACCGCAAGTACAAGCTGATCTGGAACATTGACTACGGATCGCCGTTTCCATTCGCGTGGGATCTGATTGAATCCAGCACCTGGCAGAGTGTCATCCGCAGCGGGCAGTCTCACTATGGAAAGCGGACGATCGAAGGCTTCATTCAGAGGTCCGAATTCGAGCTCTACGATCTGGAGAATGATCCTTTTGAGGTGCATAATCTGGCTGAGAGTCCCGCTTCCAAAGAGCTTCTTGAGGAACGCAAGGCCAGGCTCAAGGCCTTTCAGGCAAGGACCAATGACCCCTGGTACTATAAATGGGACTGCAAGTGAGCGAGGAGAACATGAAACTCAATCGAAGATCCTTTTTGGCAGGCGGCCTGGTGGCCGCTGAACTGGGCCGGCATTCGGCGCCGGCTTTTGGTGCTCCGGTCGAGAAGAAAAACGATATCAAGCTGGCCGTTTCCAGCTATTCATACTGGCACTTCGCCGAACAAAAGTTTCCCATTGAGACGGTCATCGACCGGGCCTCCGAACTGGGCGTGAGAGGGGTTGATGTGCTGCACCGGCAGATGGAGAGCGAAGAATTCGATTACCTGCGCAAGCTCAAGCGCCACGCCTTTGCGCGCGGCGTCGATCTGATTGCCCTATCCATCCACCAGGACTTCGTGACCCCGGACGCCGAGGAGCGCCAGAGGGATATCAATCATACCGTCAAGTGCATCAAGCTGGCCTATGAAATGGGTATCCCCTGCATCCGCCTCAACTCCGGGCGCTGGGGCACCGCCGGGTCTTTCAATCGCCTCATGGAACTTCGCGGAATCGAGACACCCCTGGAAGGCTACACCAACGACGATGCCTTCAAATGGGTCATCGATGCCATTGCCGGCTGCCTCAAGGAAGCCGAGCGCCACGGGGTGATCCTGGCTCTGGAAAATCACTGGGGACTGACCAGCACAGCGGAAGGCCTGCTGCGAATCGCGGAGGCCTTTGACTCCCCCTTCTTCGGAGTCCTGATGGACACGGGCAACTTCTTGGAAGAACCCTATGAAAAGCTGGAGCAAATCGCCCCCAGGACGGTCTTCGTTCAGGTCAAGACCTACTATGGCGGCGGAGTGTGGTACGAGTTGGACCTGGATTATAAACGGGTCGCCCAAATCCTGCGCAGCGTCGGCTACACCGGCTATGTCGCCATTGAATTCGAGGGCAAGGAGGACGCCGCTACGGGCGTCCCCAAGAGCGTGGCCATGCTGCGCGAGGCCTTTGAGATCTAAGCTCGCCAGCTATATAACCGCCCGCCGGGCGACGAGGGTGGACCCGATGGTGGTGCTGAGGTATGAGTGATCAACGGCTGGCACCACTTGCCTGGTGTCGTCACCGCGTAGCATTTCTTAAATCCCGAGGGTTAACGGATTTTGAACCTGCTGTCAGTCAAACTCTCGAAGTCCGCGTGATTCAAGGTGAGAATCGTCTCCGCTCCACATTTTTCAGCGCTACCGGCTCAATTTCAACAATTCCCTCACGGACACGAATATCCACATGATATGTAAATCCGAGTGTAAGGACTCTTACTCCCAGCCGGCGCCTCGGGTGCCGGTCTTTACCCGGGCCAAGTACATGTCGGCGGTGATGTAAAGCGAGGAGCCGTCGTCTCCCCAGGCGCAGTTGGCGGTGGCTTCCCCGGTGCGGATGGTGCCCAGGTGAGTGCCGTCAGGAGCGAATATTAGAACTCCGCCGGGGCCGGTGGCAAACAAATTGCCATGCTGATCCACCTTGAGTCCGTCGGGCAGTCCCTTCTCCTGGCCCACCCGCTGAGTAACGTCGAAAAAGACGCGGCCGTTGGCAATGCTGCCATCATCCTGTACATCATAGGCCATCCAGATCGCTCTTTCCGGGTCCGAGTTGGCGACGTACAGAATCTGCTCGTCAGGTGAGAAGGCGATCCCGTTGGGGCGAGTCAGTTCGTCAGTCAGAAGTGCCGGCTCTCCCTCCGGGCTCAGGCGATACACACCCTGAAATTCGAGATCTTTGGCGGGATCCTCCATTCCCTTTTCCAGTCCGTATGGCGGGTCGGTGAAGTAAAGGTCGCCGTTTGACTTAAAGCACAGGTCATTGGGACTGTTGAAGCGCTTCCCCTGGTAATTGTCGGCCAGGGTGACTTTCTCGCCGGGAGACTCCTCGCGGCTGACGCGGCGATCGCCGTGCTCGCACATCACCAGTCGCCCTTGCGAGTCCAGAGTGAGTCCATTCGTGCCGGGCTCGCCGCCCCGCCCGCTGGCGCCCGTATAGCCGCTGGGTTTCATGTAAAGGCTGATCCCCTGCCCCTCCTGCCATTTGAAAATGCTATTTTGCGGGATATCGGAAAACAGCAGGTAGCCGCCCCGAGGCACCCACACCGGGCCTTCGCTCCATTCGAAACCCTCGGACAGCCTCTCCAGCGCTGCATCCTGAGGAATGAGATCGTCCAGACGGGCATCGATCCGCTCGATGCTGCCAAAGGTCTCGTAGCTCTGCTGGGCGAGATCACCGGTAGCGGTAGCGCTCGGATCGACGTCCGGGCCCGTGCATCCCTGGAGAGTAAGAAGCACTGCTGGTGCCAATAGAAGGAGAGGTGTTTTCATGCCGGTCATTTTGAAGCAGGGCCGGCAGACGGTCAAGCAAGCCAGAGCTCGCGTGGCCGCTCCTTTACAGTCGCGGCTCGGATAAACGCCTTAGAACCGCCATTGATTTCTGCTGTGGTTGCTCTTCTTGCTTTACTAATTTGTGATTTGGGATTGGTGATTTGGGATTGCTTCGACCGATCACCGCTAATTGGTGATTTGGGATTGGTGATTTGTGATTGCTTCGACCCCCCAATCACAAATCACAAATCACCAATCACCAATCACCAATCACCTCCGAACAGGTGGACGGGGGCATTGCCATGGCGAATCCCTACAACGGCCCGATTGAAATCTTTATTGAGATGCTCGATGCCGGTCTGGAGGTCGAGCGGCAATGTACCCTAAGTATCCCGGCTAACGGCCACAAAGCTGTGCTGCTCTCCGAGCTGCTCCCAGGCTCCTAGTGCTTCGTAACATAAATAAGTGCGCTATCGTCGCGAGCCGGGTACCCTATGGG
>JBOGJG010000322.1:0-1135 GCA_050747825.1 Acidobacteriota bacterium
CGCTCTCGGGAGACTCTCACTCCCTGACGGAAGGATGGCGAATTATGGTCGAGCGCAATCAGGGCGAAAGCGGAATCTGGCAGGAGGCTATCGATAAAAATGCCGGCCGGATTGCCGGGGTTGAAGATTACAACCGGCTTTCCGTTATCCAGCCGGTCACTCACGAAACCACTCCCTGGCCGGTGCTTCTGTTTGGTTTTCTTTCCGTGAGCATCTGGTACAACGTGGTCAACCAGTTCATGATTCAGCGGGTCCTCGGCGCCAGGGACATCTATCATGCGCGCATGGGGATCGTGCTGGCCGGCTATATGAAGATCCTCATGCCGGTGATCGTGGTCGTCCCGGGTCTCATTCTCTTCGCTCTTGATCCGGAGATCATGCTTCTACCCTGGGAGCAGATCCGTCCACAGGCTGACAAGGGCTACATCGCTCTGGTTCAGACCATGATTCCGGTGGGCCTGAGGGGTCTTTTCCTGGCAGCTCTCTTCGGGGCGATTCAATCCACTGTCAACTCTGTCATCAATTCCACGGCCACCATCTTCACACTGGATCTTTATCAGCCCTGGTTTCGGCCTTCCGCTTCTGAAAGACACTACGTCTGGGTGGGGGTGGCGTCATCCACGATTATCATGACGGCAGCCATCGTGCTGGCCCTCTATATTGAAGAGCTGGGCGGCGGCTTATTCGTGTACATACAAACCCTGTATGCTTTTTTCGCGCCGCCCTTTGCCGCCATCTTCCTGCTGGGCATCCTGTTTAAACGGATCAATAACAGGGGCGCCGTTGCCTCCGTTTTCCTGGGATTTGCATTTGGCATCGCTCTGAAGCTCTACGTTCAATTTTTTCCCAGCCACCCCGCCTGGGTGGAGCCCTATTCCATCCAGGCCCTGCTCAACTGGCTGTTCTGCGTCGCCGTCGCCACCGCGGTGACTCTCGCCACATCACCCCCGCCCCCCCACAAGGTTACCGATCAGCTCACCTTCAACTGGAGGAAAGTAAACATCGGCACGGGCCTGGGTGATCACTGGTACAGCAGCGTCGTCACCTGGTGGCTGCTGTTCGTGATCATCGTGGCGGGGCTGGTGATTTTGCTTTCCGGCCGGTTTGTGTGAGGCTTGAGGCCTGAGGCTTGAGG
>JBOGJG010000323.1:0-1086 GCA_050747825.1 Acidobacteriota bacterium
GCCTACCGGAATCAGTTTCGCGCGGCAAAACCGGATCACCCCTGGCATGATGAAGATGACAAAGAGTTGCTCCGTCTGCTTGGCGGTTGGAGACGAGACCGACAATCTGGCAATGAAGGGCTGACGCTCGCCGGATTGCTGATGTTCGGCAAGCTGCGTCCGATCCTGGAAGCAGTTCCTCACTATGTGGTGGATTATCAGGAGCGTCGTCCTGGTCTGCAGGAAATTCGCTGGGTCGACCGCATCACTACAGATGGAACTTGGTCGGGCAATCTCTACGATTTCTACCGCCGGACGATTCAGCGTTTGTTTGAGGGACTGAAGGTTCCGTTTCGGCTTGAAGGAGACACCCGCATTGACGAGACGCCCGTACATGTTGCTCTGCGCGAGGCGCTGGTCAATGCGCTGATTCATGCGGATTACACCGGGCGCGTATCCATCCTCGTCGTTAAGCGCCCGGATTTATTCGGCTTCCGCAATCCGGGGACGATGCGCCTTCCCTTGGAGGACGCGATCAACGGCGGGATGAGCGATTGCCGGAATCGGAATCTCCAGAAGATGTTCCAGTTGGTCGGACTTGGTGAGCAGGCCGGATCGGGAATTCCTCGCATCTACAACGGCTGGCGACAACAACACTGGTGGCTGCCCGAGTTCGCCGAGGCCATGCAGCCGGAACAGACGATCCTCACGCTTCGCACCTTCAGCCTCCTGCCCGATGAGACGCTTCAGTCCCTGGATCGGCGCTTTGGTCCCCCGTTTCGGTCCCTGACAGAAACACAACGGTTGGCACTTGCCACAGCTGAGATTGAAGGCCAGGTGACTCATGGACGGCTTCGCAGCATGACGACCGAGCACTCGCATGACTTAACCAAGGCACTTGCTTCCCTGGTCAAGGCGGGATTCTTGGAATCCGCGGGCGCTTCGCGCGGAACGGTGTACTTCTTCCCAGGGGAGCAAGCGAAGGTCGAGCGCACATTGAGCACAGGAGGCTTTGCCTTCCCGGAGGATGATCAACAACTGGACCTCTTCGGGGACCAGCAACGCACAAGCTCTCCACAAGAGGCCGCGAGCTCTCCACAAGAGGCC
>JBOGJG010000324.1:0-3870 GCA_050747825.1 Acidobacteriota bacterium
GGCTGCAACGGGTACTCCCGCGATCGCTGTGCGAACAGGTGATAATCAAAGCCCGCAGCTGAAAGCTTTGGCCGAACGGGAGACATTAATTTGGGCGGGAGATGCTCGCGACCGCAATCTCAAAGACAGTATCTTTCAGTCCGTTGACTTGCTGGCACACAATCCAGCCCGGCGAGCCAGACTGAGCAAGCAGGGCCGTGCTGTCGTTGACGGTCGGGGAGCGAGCCGGGTGGCCAAGATTTTAGAGCAACGCCTTCACAAGCGGAATCATGCCAATCATGAATAGACTCAGGATCGGCGATCGCTGGCTGGGGGACGAGGAGGCCGTTTACATAATTGCTGAAGCCGGGAGCAATCACAACAGGAACCTGGAGCAAGCATTTCGTTTGATTGATGTAGCCGTGGAGTCCGGAGCCGACGCCCTTAAGTTTCAAAATTTTAAGGCCGCCCGGCTCTATCCGAAAAGCGCCGGCAGCTCGGACTACCTCAAAGTTTCCAAGTCGATTTACGACCTTATTGAGGAGATGGAGATGCCGGACACGTGGGTGCCGGAGTTAGCCAACTATTGCCGCCACAGAAAAATAGAGTTTTTGTCTTCACCTTTTGACGAAAGTTCAGCAGATTTGCTCGCTTCTTACGTCAATGCCTTTAAGATCGCTTCTTATGAACTGACACACATTCCACTGCTACGCCACATCGCACGTTTTGGAAAGCCGATCATTCTATCTACGGGAACGGCGAACCTGGCCGAAGTAGTGCGTGCTGTTGAAGTGCTTCAGTCAGAGGGTAACAACCAGGTCATTTTACTTCAGTGTACGGCCAGCTATCCGGCCGCCCCTGAGGCGATGAATCTTCGAGCCATGCTGGCTCTGCGGCAGGCAACCGGTTGCCTCGTAGGACTGTCTGACCATTCGCGTGACCCTGTGATCGCGCCCGCAGTAGCTGTAGCTCTGGGTGCGTGCCTTATCGAAAAGCATTTCACCTTGAGCAACTGGCTCCCCGGACCGGACCACAAGTTTGCCGTTGAGCCTGACGAACTCAAGAAGTTGGTCAACAGTGTGCGCGCCGCCGAAAAAGTGTTGGGGACCGGCCGCAAGGAAACCTTGCCGGAAGAAAAGGAACTACATGCATTTGCTCGCCGCAGCATCTTTGCTACACGGTTAATCAGTGTAGGAGAGACTCTCGATCGTGAAAACACAGCAGTGCTGCGGTGCGGCAAGTTGGGTTTTGGGCTTCCCCCAGGTGACTACGAGCGCGTGCTCGGTCGAGTGGCCAGATGTGACATCCCCGCTGAAAGTCTGATCCGACTGGCGGATGTGATCTGATTTAGCTTACAAACTCAACAGCCTCAGTGTTGAAAATAAGATCGGTTACGGGTGAGGATTGCAAGCTTCTTTGGGAATGGGCAAATGATCCCGAAGTCAGGGCTTGGGCTTTTCAAACTGAGCCGATTGCATGGGAACAGCATCTCGCCTGGTTTCGACAAAAATCCTTGGATCCCAACCGCTTCATATACATCATTATGAATGAAAACGACCAACCGATCGGGCAGGTGCGCTTCGAAGTTCAATGTGACGATGCCGAAGTGAGCATAAGTTTAGAAAAGTCGCACCGCGGACGCGGCTATGGAGTCGAAGGTCTCCGGCTTGCCTGCCAATCCCTGCTGCATTCTTCCAGCGTGCAGCGGCTGCTTGCGTATATAAAACCGGCTAATGCAGGTTCCTTAAAAGTGTTCGAGAAAGCTGGATTTGTGAGCCGCGGAAGAGAATGGAAGAAAGGCAACCAAGCCGTCTGTATGATGCTTGAGCGGGACGCGTCAGGGCCTATGGCTTCGTCTGGACTGGAATAATCTCATGAAAGTACTGGTCACCGGAGGAGCGGGCTATTTAGGTTCGATCTTGTGCGAGCATCTGCTGAGAGCAGGATTTCAGGTCACAGTGGTAGACAACCTGATGTACCAGCCAGCCAGCCTGTTTCATTTCTGCGCAAATCCATGCTTCGGTTTCGTTTTGGGTGACGTTCGCGACGAGACTTTAATGCGGCGGCTGATCGAGGGCGCCGATGCGGTGATCTGGCTGGCGGCCGTGGTGGGCGCTCCAGCCTGCGATCGAGATCCGGAGCTTGCTCGGTCGGTTAACCTGGATTCCGTAAAACTCCTTATGCGTCTTCGGAGCAAAGATCAACTGGTGATTTTCCCCACCACCAATAGTGGGTATGGCACGAAATCGGGAGATACGCATTGTACTGAAGAGACACCGCTTCAACCCATCTCGCTCTATGGCCGGACTAAGGTAGATGCTGAAAATGAAATTCTGAGTAACAGCGGCACAATCTCGCTCCGACTGGCCACCGTGTTCGGGATGTCGCCGCGGATGCGGCTCGACCTCCTGGTCAACGATTTCGTTCACATAGCGGTGACACAGCGTTATCTCGTCATTTTCGAAAAAGACTTCAAACGTAACTACGTCCACATCCGCGACGTGGCCGATTGCATGCTGTATTGCCTCCAGAACGCGCAGCGCATGATCCGGCCGCCTTACAACGTCGGCCTGGATTCCGCTAATCTGTCCAAGGAAGAGCTGGCGCTCACGATTAAAAAATACATACCCCACTTTTACATCCACTTCGCGCCCATTGGGGCTGATCCTGACCGAAGGAACTATATAGTTTCCAATCAGCGCCTGCGCGAGGCAGGTTTTGAGGCGACGCGCTCAGTCGACGACGGTATTCAGGAGCTCATTAAAGGATACCGAATGCTTGGCCGTGGACAATGGAAAAACGCGTGAAAGGTTAACCAGCTCCCCCGCACCAATTAAGCAACTTTGCAAAAACTATCCGGCACAACGGCTGCCATTCTGGCCGGTGGCTTGGGAACCAGGCTGCGCTCCCGGGTTGGGAGTTGCCCCAAGGTCCTTGCTGAGGTCAGGGGTCGTCCGTTTCTAGCATTTCTCCTGGATCGGTTAGCTTCAGCGGGTCTGAGACAGGTCGTTCTCTGTACAGGGTACATGAGTGAGCAGGTACAAGCCTTTTTCGGCTCGTCATATTGCGGGATGCGCCTCATGTACTCGCAGGAAGAGGCTTCGTGCGGGACGGCAGGAGCGTTGCGCCTGGCTTTGCCACTGTTAGAATCCGATTGTCTCTTGATGATGAATGGAGATTCGTTTTGTGATGCCGACCTGCGCGCTTTCTGGTTGTGGCACTCCAAGAAACCGAGGGCGGCCAGTTTGGTCTTAACCGAATTGTCGAACACTCAAAATTACGGGCGAGTGCTTCTCGATGAAGATGGGCTGCTCCTGAGTTTTAAGGAAAAACCTTTGCAGAAGCTCTGGTTGCGGCTGGCAAGGACGTTCCTTACCCAAGCAGAGAAGCTGAATTCGGCTGTGGAGGCGCCAACCGACGGATCAGCCGCAGGCACGAGATGGTATCTCACGCAGGGCGAAAAATGAGCTCTGATCCTCTGTTTTATTTTTTGAGGCGCTATTGGAAGCTTAACCTGCTGGCGTTTTGCGCCAGCCTCCTGGTGGCTCTTTTTGAAACCCTGAATCTCGGTATGATCCTGCCTTTACTGGCCTCCTTGTTCAACGTCAAGGCGCCAGCGGCCGAGTCGGGTAGCCTTATGCTATGGCTGAACCAGGCTATCTCGTTCGTTCCGGTCAAAGATAAACTCGTGGCAGCCTGCATTCTTCTGATTTCCGCCTCATTACTCAAATTTGCCATGAGTTTCGTTCAGGAATACACGGCGGCTTACCTGGGGGGGAAAATTCTTCACGAAACAAAAAAAGAGCTGTTGGCCAAGTATTGTAGAATGCCGTATTCCTTTTTTCTGGAGCGCAAGCAGGGCGACCTCAAACATGTGGTTTTACTCGGCAC
>JBOGJG010000325.1:0-1055 GCA_050747825.1 Acidobacteriota bacterium
GCTGCGACTCATCGCCCGACGCGCCTTCGGCTTTCACTCCCCGCGCCCGCTGATCGCACTGCTCTTCTTGACCTGCGGAGGAATCCATCTCAACCCACCTCTACCCACTCGAACTTGAGGAGAGGCAGAAGATGGGTTTGAGAAGGATTTCCTCAACAAAGTCACCTACGACACGATTCCAGATGCCCTCGTGAAGTTCAAGGATGATGCGCTCGTGGCTAGTCCGGGAGACAAGTATCATTACAGCAGTTGGGGATATGTGGTTGCGGCTTGTGCGATCGAGGGTGCCAGCAAGCAATCGTTCAATGACTTTGTGGCGACGCAAATTCTTGCTCCTGCAGGCATGACTCATAGCGCAATGGACAAGCCCAACCTCGACTTGCCGTCGCGCGCCACAGGTTACTCCCTCCAGGATGACGGGTCGCTCAAGATTGCAGGAGTACTGAATCCGAGTGATCGTTACGGCGCCGGGGGCTTGCTGAGCACGCCGGGTGACATGGTTCGGTTTTCCAATGCACTACTCGATGAGAAGTTTATTGGTAGGGATGCCATGGAAATGATGTGGTCTCCTCAGGCATTAACAGGCGGGGGGAACAGTGGCCATGGTCTTGGCTGGGATCTCGATGAACCATTCCACGCCATTGGTAAGGGGGGAACAGCCTTTGACGCTACGAGCTATCTATACCTCGTGCCTTCGAAAGACTTGGTCGTTGCCTTTAGCACTAATCGCGTACTGTGGGATGATGGGCGAATGGATCTCGCGAGAGATTTGGCGAGGGTATTTGGCTCCGATGCTGACCAACTCGTTAGTCAAGATTAATAGCTTTTGTCTCATGACGCTGCGCCGAGTGCGCCCTAACAATTCATTCAAGCCGGCGCCGCTTCGCGGCGCGGCTTAATTCAGGTGTTAGGCGGACAGCAGAGAAATGGCTCTCCTTCAGTTCTGGTGGGTAGATCGATGGTGTGAGAAGGCCCCGATGGGTGGTGGTGGCCGCGGCTCGTGGTGGCGGTGGCGAGGCGGGCGGATGAGGGGGTAAGTTATTGAAATCGCATGG
>JBOGJG010000326.1:0-4693 GCA_050747825.1 Acidobacteriota bacterium
GCCGTGGCTCCATCGTTAGATGCCGTTACTGTGGTGGTGCTTCGCCGTGATCCAATGACCCCCTTCGGCGAGAGGCACCTCTCGGTTATCTATGCCGGGACCCTCTCCCGAGGACAGAACGATCGCATTGTGTGGGATCAGCCTGAGGCACTCGACGCCATCTACCATGCGGACAGCCTCCTGATCGAAACGAAGGGGCGCACCAAGGAGCTGGTCCCGATTGACCTTGAATCGCACCCGGACCTGGCAGAGATGGTTGAGCAGGTCAAGGAGACTCTCTCACAAGCCTAGATCGGTTTTGAGAGCTCGGAAACGCCGCCCAGTGTCTGGGGTGAGGCACGATTTCCCCCCTCCGAATTCGATAGCAATAGGCCTCTGAGAGGCCCGTCACCTCTATCAGCCGCGAGATTGACACGCTTTGGATAAGAGGCAGGACCTCGCGGCGGAAGACGGCCGGGTCCTCGCCGTCAGGCGATCGCCGACGCCACTCAGCAAGCGCCTCCTGCGTGCGAACGCTGGCAGCCGCTTTCATATGTATCTGCACAAGAGAGGACGCCTCGGCAACTAGACGGGACCCTCCGGCGGTGTTCCTGTTGTACGGGTTCCCTTATCAGGAGTCGGACGGCTTCGGCCACCCTCTCAGAATCCAGAGTGGACCGGCTGGTGAGCTCCGTTTCATCAGTACTTCGATACGAGCTGTCCCCACCTGACCAATTCCCTGACTCTCCCTGCGAGGCAACACCCCCTCAGACCAGGTGACCGTGAACAGAGTGCCGGCTCTTGTCAGCGTGATCTTCTTCTTCTTCAAGTCCTCCCCGACTTGCCCCACGGCTGACAAGCCTTCCGTAGATAGGGACATCACATCTCCCGTCGAAAACTCCCATTGCCCTGAAGGCAATGATGGAGGGGAGAGCTGATGAAAGGACCGCAGGAGGTCTCTGGCTTCATGACCTCGCTGCCGAGCTGATTCGAGAGTCTGATCCTCTTCCGTGTTGAGAGAATGCAGCCGAGCTGTGGCTGATGCTAGGTTAGGGTGCGGATCGGGTAACTCTCTCCCTTTGTCGATCCACGCCTCCGCCTCAGCTTCGAAGCCTGCCGTAATCAAATGGCCAGCTAGGTTGGCCGCTGCCAGAGACGAACCATGTTCTGCGCCTCTCTTCAACATCTCCGTCCCTCGGAGGAGGACTCCCAAGCTTCTCAACTGCACTCCGATATTGTTCAGTGCCGAGTTGTTCATTGGTTGTGTGGACAGAAGTGCCTCGTAGTGGATGACCGCCAATTCCTCCCAATCCCGTTCTCCGTACTCATATGCCAAATGGAAACGGAGTCCCTCTTGAACGGGATCATGGTGCAAGGCACTTTCGAAAGCCGTGAATGCTTCCGCCATACGATCCAAAGCCTCAAGTGCGTAGCCCCGCTCAGCCAAGACACGAGCCGAGCCACGTGAGTCCTGGGGAGGCTCGCTCTCCAGAACTCCATCCATCTCTTCCAGGGCACGCTCCGGCATGCCCGCCTCACGCAAGGTCTGTGCAAGCTGCAGACGTAGGTGCAACTGAGCCCTTCCTGCATGAGGAATCCGCGTCTCCAGTTCTTGAATGGCAGCTGTTCGTTCGCCGAGAGCCTTCAGGGCGAGAACAAGCCATGTGACGACGGTGCCCTCCTCCGGGTTCTCGTCTGCAAGAGCACGCAACGGATCGCGTGCCTCCGGATCACCAGCACGCAAAGCGAGACCTAGCGCGAGCGCTTGTCTCCGGATTTTCTCTTCTTCCACATCAGTGCTATTCATCCAGGGAATGAGCAGTTCTCTCACCCGCCTATGATCGCCACTTAAAGCGGCATCCAGCGCCTCGGGCAGCGGTGAGTCTTCCTCCGCCGTGCCTTCAGCAGCGTCGCGGACGTCTGCCTCGGGTGCGTGCTCCCTTGCAGGCGTCGCCGTTTCTTCGGATGCCTCAGTGGGGCTTTCCGACCTATCGTGATCAAGAGGTGCGGGACTCTCTTGTGCTTGCAGGACATCACTCAATTGGCGAGTTCTTCGGATAAGACTCCGAAGGATCATGATGAAGGCGATGATGAAGAGGATCGCAATTCCCACAAGCCCTGCCACCCAACCAGCAAGGACGAAAGCAGCTACATCAGCTATCCCCCCGACCACAGGAAGGACCCAGGGATTCTCCTTCCAGATGTCACCCGCGCCGGAGGGGGAGCTCATGACAACAGGATATGTCGTGGAAAGATGGCGGGAGTGCACTGGACGGACTCAGCGTTCATCTAACCGGATCCTGCATATCCTGAGAGTGACGATTCTCGATCCCATGCGCCGAGCCTCGTTCCTCCCCGTATGGTGCTTAGGTGATCGCGACGCGGTTCCGGTCGGGAGGGCCGACCCCCCCGGCACAACGAGTGGCTTACGCCCTAGCTGACGAGGGCAAAGGATCTTGCAGGAACACTTCGATTCGGGGCATCCTCCTTCCTGCCTGAACGATGTTGGCTAACCAAGAGAGCCATCGCGCTGTGGCTTCGCTTCATGCATAGAGAAGGAAACGAATCGGCTGGCGTGCCAAGCCTGGCTGGAATTCCGTTGGTGGATCCGACCAGTGACGGTTCCGGCACCGCCTTCGAACTCGACTCGCCGGCCCGAGAGGACGCCAACGCAATCATCGGGAGATGGACGGTGGTTGTGGCTCGGGACACGAAGATCGTCCTGGCCAGAGGAGGCGCTGACTCCGATTACGACGAGGCATATGCATCCGGCTTGTTGCATGCCCAGCAGGGTTTGGATCTTCTGTCGATTCAGGGCAGAGGTGATCTCTCAATCCGGGGCTTTGACGACGACCACCTCGTTTGGTGGGAGGAGCCACAAGGAGTGGTCATCAGAGTAGTCTCAATAGCGCCTCTTGCCATCGATGTGCCCCCTGTGAATATTCAAGTCACGGACGCCTCTGGTCGCCCCGTTCCCCAGACATCCCCGAAGCCTCCTGAATGGCACGAGAGTTTCCGCTACTTCCGCCTCTCTCAAACTTCCGACGATCTCTTCGACGCTTATAGAAACGCGTACCTCGCCTTGGAGGCCGTACTCAGCAGCATCTGTCCTCAGAAGCTTCAAAAGGGAAAGGTTGCTGAGAGCGAAGGGGCATGGTTCAACAGAGCGCTGAAGGAGGCTGCGAAGTTGATCGACTTGCGTCAGATGGTCCCTCCGCAGACACTGAACCCAGTTCATTACTTGTTCGACGATCTCTACGTCAGCATGCGATCCGCCATGTCGCACGCGAAGAGCGGGCGTCGAGTGCTACTTCCTCGTACACAACCTGAGCGGGAGAAGGTCACAGACAGTCTTTCTCGTTTGGTCCAGCTGTACCTGAAGCTGGTTGAGGCCCACTTAGGAGTCAGGCGACTGGGAGGGGCACTGTTTGCGGCGGCTTTTCGAAGGATGTTCGGAGCCACGCTCACCAACATGTCCATCATTGTCAGTGAAGACGCTTCCACGTTCGACTCGTCAGACACAGTGATCAATCCAGCTGGTGGTCGGACCGCAACGCTCACGGCAACATCGCCACTAGACACGTCCCGGGGGTTTCTCGCCACGAAGCTGGCCTCGGCTCCTTGTAGCGACTTGGCCGATCTTAGGTTCATCCAGCGAGTGGGTGGGGTAAGCGCTTCCGGCGACCCGGTGATGGCAGCGGTTCTGGAGGGCCCACTAGTGCTAGGCTCGGCAACTCGCCTTGAAGTCATGCTGGGGGTCCGAGGCACGAATCAGCGGCAGCCTCGCAGCCGCTATTCGTTCTAGGCAGGACCTCACCTCTGAGACGCTCTTGGGCGAGGAGGCGATGCCGGGAGTCCGTCCCCCGGCAGGGGGGCGACGTCCGCGGCGACAGCCCCCGCTAGCCCGTAAAACCGCAGGTCGGAGGGGGGCGACGTTTCGCGAGGCCTTATCTCCTATCCCGTAAGGGTCTTCACGGTATCCGGCGACATGAACAGTCGTCCGCGAAATCACCGAGTGATCGGCCGGCCGGGCTGTTTCCTCCTGCTGGGCTTCGTCGGGCGAGACCCCTCGGCCGCCCGCTGGCCGGCGGGCTCCGCTACCTTACCGACCTCGAATAGAACGGTCGTTAGCGATCCCTATCTGATTCAAGTGGAGGCCAGCCCATGGAATCCGGTGCCCCCGTGTTCGAGTCTTCGCCATTCCCGTCCAGAACCTGAAGGAACCGCTGGACATCGAGCGGTTTGGTCAGGTAGGCCTGGGCTCCGGCCGCCATGAGCTTGCCGACCTGGCCCTGCGTGGCATCGGCGCTGATCACCACCACCGGGATCTCCCGAGTGGCGGTGTCGGCCTTGAGGGCATCCAGGATCTCTCCCCCGGACATGTCGGGCAGCTGAAGGTCGAGGAGGATCACATCGGGCCGGTGCTGTCTCGCAAGATCAAGCCCCATCCGACCGTGCATGGCGGCGATCAGCTTGATCTCCGGACGCTGGGTCAGCACCTTTTGGATGAGCTTCAGATTCGACAGGTTGTCCTCGATGTAGAGCGCGGTGCGGGATGGTCGTGGGCGGCTGGGAGCCTCGTCCGGCCCTTCGCCGTTCTCCGGCAGGCGGGCCTGTTTGGTTGGATCCTTGGCCAGCTGAAGCTCGATCCAGAAGACGGAACCCTGCCCCGGTGCCGGCTCCATCCCGATGACCCCGCCCATCGCCTCGACCA
>JBOGJG010000327.1:0-3454 GCA_050747825.1 Acidobacteriota bacterium
GAGGACTCCTGTACCGCCCAGGATCAATATCTTTTGGCGTTCAAAACACAGATCAGCCACATTCATGAGGAAGGACATAATTGATCAGTGGGGTGGCATTCGGACGAAATCCCGGCCCTGAAGAATAGCTGTCAGGAGTTGGTCTAACTCAGGGGAAGCATTTGGCAGCAGCATACCGGCTTCCGCTGGCTCCAGCAGAGGAAGCTTGCGGGGCCGCTGCTTGACAACGGGTATTTTGTGAAGATACCGGAACAGCAGAAGATAGGCGAATCGCCGGGCCACCTCGACTTGATTCGGGTCTAGCTTTTTAATTTGAAGAGCCCGGTCGAGGAGTTGGCTGTAATCCGTGCCACGCTCTACGTCAATGGTAAAGCCGCGACCGCAATAATACCTACGCGCTGCCACAACCACAGGTTTTCCTCTCAGTGCCATTTCAATTCCGGCCGTTGAAGTGTACACGAGCGCAAGCTGAGAGATATCCATGAGCTTATAGGTACTCAGCGGGTGGTCAGAAGGTACGATGCGAATATTGTTCGGCAGCGGTTCCAACTGTTTTAAGACATCGGCCAGCTTCTCCACTGCCTCCTGTGAAGGACGCAGGTCCTCGGCAGGATGTATTCGGACTACGAGCTGGCGCCGAGGCCGCCGCCTGAAATATTCAACGGTCTGGATCAACCACTCTCTAATGGATTGAAACCCTAGTTCACAGCCCAATACTGCAGTGTCCCACACCACATTCGTGAACAGAACAGCAACGGGCAGGTCAGGTCGCAGTCGGAGCTGAGCAACAAGGTCGGAGCCTGAGTCTTGTTTAAATCTGACGTAAAAATCGCGCTGCATATCGCCGGCAGCACGTGTCTGAATCCAGCGGTCCAGCTCCAGATTCTCCTCTTCGGTTAACGGCAAATCCTTGAGTTCAGCCCAAGCCGCATCAAGATCAATTGGGCCTCTCCCCGAGACTCGGTCAAAACCGAGCGTATTCGATTTCCATCCAGCTTCGTACGCTATGACTGCAGTCTTAGCTGGAACGTGAAAGTTAAAAATGCGTTCCGCAAAAAATTGCCCATTGAGTTCCAAAACAACGTCAGGCTGGAAAGCTTCAAGCAGGCGTGGTGCAGCAAGGGCAATCTGCGCCCCAGATCGGAGGAAATCACGGTATACCTCAGCATCTTCGCCTGTCGTTTGCGGCCGTGATTTTCTGACGAACCAACAGACCGAATCGAGAACAAGGGAGCCAATCGGTACCCCGTTAAAACTCCAGCTCTCGTATTCAGCCGGATTCAGGTTAGCCAGATTTTCTTGAATCTGTCGAAGTTCTTTTTCTTGGACGTAATCCCGCAACCAGCTTTGCGGCAGCGCAAGCGAGCGAACCAGCCGTTCAGGATAGGCAGAACACTCCCTGCAGACCAGAGCAGGGCTGGCATGTCTGAAATTTACTTCGCAGATTGGTAAGCGGCCGCCGCAGTTGAACACATGGACCGCAGCACCGCGAAGACGCAGGGCGTGAGCCAGCAAAGCATCCCAGGCGACGTGCGGATACCAGCCGCGGAATGAAAAGACAAGCGTGCGCTTTCCGTTGCCGGCCAAGCCGTGCTGCCGGTTGAGCAGGGCGACAGCAGAAATTCGCTGCGATCGTTCTGGGAGGTCCAGCCAGCCTGCAAGCGTGGCTTTCGTCTTCAATAGGCGAACCGCGACGAGAAGATCACTCGGAATAAGATCTTTGATGTTCATTTTCTTTAGAGGCCGTGCAGCATGGCACAACTAGCCGCGCTTGCGGGCGATGGCGATGGCGTTTGAAGCCCAATCCGACCACCTTCCGTCTCGCGGGGGCCGGGTCAAAAACAGTGGTGTCACGAGCAGAACCACAACCCGAATAACTGCTTTGAGCAGCGGGTGGATAGATTCGACGAGCAAAGCAAAGGTCGTGAACTTGTTTCCAATCCCGGCCGTCAGGTCCACCTCGAAGCCTGCACGCTCGAGCTCAGCGCGCAAACCTGGGGGAGTAAGCCTCAACAAGTCTCTGGGGTCGGGGTGGTAGTGAAATGCAAACGGTATGCTGATGACAACAGGAGCCGAAGGCTTGAGGACCCGTGCAATTTCGGCCAAAAGCAGTTTTGGGTCGGGTACATGCTCGAGGACTTCAGTGCAAACAGCGCCGTCGAATACTCCGTCCGAAAACGGCAGGCACCGGCCCAAGTCGGCCCGTATGGTGCACGCTGGCGCAAACGCATCAATTCTGACGGTGCGGCTACCGTACTCCCGAGAGTCTTCTCCGGACCCAACATTCAGAATCAGTCCTGTGAGCTTTTGCCCCTCCCGCAAAACCCAACGGTCCAGGGGAATGCGATTGGCAGCTCGTAACCATCGGCGCAACCAGGGAAAGAACCATCGGCGGTGGTCTCGTGGGAATAATTGTTCAACGTTCAAGAGCGACCATTGTTTTTGCATCCGCTCCCGCAGGATTACGGTTCAGGATTACGGTTCTGCTGTAGTAATTCTTGGTAAATAGGAACAACGCGCTCCTGCGCAATGCGATCGTAAGTCAAATGCGCCACGGAAGGTATGGCGACTGCAGCTAAGCGCCGGCGTAGTTCTGAATCTAAAGCAAAACGAAGCAACGCATCGGCATAGCTGTCTTCGTCCGGCGGAACGAGCAACCCGTTCACTTCCTGCTGAATCAGGAGCCGGTGGCTGGGCACATCAGAGGCAATGACAGGGAGTCCGGCTCCCATGTACTCCATGACCTTCATGGGCGGTTGCCCATGGTAGTATTCGACGTTTGGAAGATAGGAAAGGCCTGCGTCGGCCGCGGCAAAGATTCGTGGTATTGAGGGATAGGGTAAATAACCAGGCAACCACACTCGTGAATCGACCTTTAACTCGCGAGCGAGCTGCCGCAGGCTTTCCAGCTGAGAGCCTTTGCCTGGCATCAGCAGCCACAGGCGCGAATCTCGGGCAAGGGCTTTCGCAAACGAGCGCACGGGTATGTCTGTCGCCCGCTCCGCCTCGAGCACTCCGGCATGGACAAAGACAATCGCATCCTCCGGAATGCCAAGCTCGCTTCTAAAGGTTCGCGGAAGGCCGGCTCGAAAAAGACTGAGATTTACGCCCGCCGGTACGACCTCAAACTTGCCATTAAGTCCGAATAGTCGCTCACCAAGCGTTACGGTGACGACGAAGTTCACGTCGAAAAACCGGCCCTGCCAGGCGCGAAGTCGGTCTTGTAACTTTCGCGACAGGCGGGAAGCTGACGAGACCGCCCCCGTTTGGTGCTCCTGTATCCACTTCGACCGTCTGCCGACGAAAATCGGCAACAAGAACGCTCCCATAGTGCAATATACATGAACAATGTCAAAACGGCCGTCTCGCAATTGGCGCGTAGCCTTCAACAGAAAATTCAGCTTGCTCCTCCAGCGCCTGGGAGATCCCCAATGCACAGAGAGGTCTAAAGGCA
>JBOGJG010000328.1:0-2843 GCA_050747825.1 Acidobacteriota bacterium
GGGTCAGATCTTGAGTTTTTCCTTTTGCCCCGCAAAGAGGAAAAACTCAAGATCTGACCCCTCATTTGCATTGGCCAATTGCACAACCTCCCCGATAATCAGGAGAGCTGGAGATTGGATTGCGGCTTCAGCGCAGCGAGCGGCGATTGTCCCCAGAGTGGCGATCACCTGGCGTTGGTTCTTGTAGGTGCCCGATTCGATGATGGCGGCTGGAGTATTAATAGAACGGCCGTGGAGCACAAGTTGAGATACGATGTGTCGCAGGTTTGCCAGTGGCATCAATACCACCAGCGTGTCGGTGGCGCGAGCCAGGAGATCCCAACGTACCGGCTTCCCACTGTTCTTTGCCTGATGACCGGTGACCACAGTAATTGATGAAGAAAGATCTCGATGCGTAACCGGAATGCCTACTGAGGCCGGCACAGCCAGGGCCGAACTGACTCCGGGAATCACTTCAAAGGGGATCTCTTCCTTCAGAAGATAGGCAGCTTCCTCGCCGCCCCGGCCGAACAGGAACGGGTCGCCTCCCTTGAGACGGACCACCTGCCGGCCCTCCCGAGCCCGGGCCGCTAAAAGCTGATTGATCTTCTCCTGCGGAAAACTATAGTGCCCGCCCTTTTTCCCAACAGCAATTCGTTCGGCTGAGTGGGGCGCCCTATCCAGCAGCCGCAGGTCAATCAAGCGATCATAGATGACCACATCGGCATCCGCCAGGCAGCGTGCTCCCTTTATCGTGAGCAGCTCCGGATCGCCTGGTCCCGCGCCCACCAGGTAAACTTTTCCGAGCTTCGAAGCTACAACTCTCATTTTACCTTTTCCGATCAGATTAGTAGGTTATCGAAAAAAACCGAGCTTGTAAAGAAAAATCGGGAATGTTTTCACCTGATTCTGACGCAACCAAAATCAGGTAAACGTCTCCCTATTTTCTCGGCCGGAGCACGCGCCCGGGAGTGGCGCCCGTGTGATCGCCATCCTTAATGACGTGACCGCCATTGACAAACACATGCCTGACGCCGGTGGCGTACTGATGGGGATTGGCAAAGGTGGCATGGTCGGTAATGGTCTCGGGGTCGAAGACCACGATGTCCGCAAAGTAGTCTTCTCTTAAAAGCCCGCGGCGGTCGAGCCGCAGGTTAGAGGCGGGAAAGTGGGTCAGGCGGCGGATGGCTTCCTGTAATGGTATGACCTTCTGCTCCCGAACATATTTGCCAAGAAGGCGGGCGAAACTTCCGAAGGCTCGAGGATGCGGATTCGATTTCAAGAACACCCCTTCGGCCGACATGGAGGCGCTGTCGGAGCAAAAACTCATCCAGGGCAGCCCGATCTTCTTCTCCACGTTTTCCTCCGACATCAGGAAATAAACGGTTCCCACCCGGCTGTTGTCTTCAATCACCAGGTCCATGGCGGTTTCTTCGGGAGATTTTCCGCGCATTTGCGCCACCTCGGCCAGAGTCTTGCCGGTCAGCGGCTTCAACTCATCATTCTTAAATCCGACCACAAGGACATTTTCCGGAGAGCCAGCCGCCAGATAGAGATTCTCCCAATCATCAGTGGGAGTCTTCATCTCCCTCTCCACTCGCTGCCGGATAGCGGGATCTTTCAGGCGCTTGATCCATTCCTCCAGGCCTCCCTCCTGAACCCAGGGTGGCATGGCTGCATCCAGGCCCGTGGCGCCGGCCGTGTAGGTGTACATATCGGCCGAAATCTCAAGGCCCTCGGCCCGCGCCTGTTCGACTCTTTCGATGACCTGGTCCAACTTGTCCCAGTTCGAGCGCCCGGCGGCTTTGAGGTGGTAAATTTCGGCGCGAATACCTGCTTCGCGGGCGATTGTGAAGAATTCGTCCACGGCACTCAACAGATTATTGCCCTCACTCCGGATGTGAGAGATGTACATCCCTGCATACTCCGCCGCCACTTTGGAGAGCGCGATCAATTCATCGGTTTGGGCGTAGAAGGCGGGGGCATAGATCAAGGATGACCCAACGCCAAGCGCTCCCTCCTCCATCGCCTGGCGGACCAGAGCCTGCATTTCTTCCAGTTCGTCGGGAGTTGGCGGACGGTCTTCGTAGCCCAAGACATGGATACGCACCGTCGTCGCGCCTACGAAAGAGGCTACATTCGGAGAGATTCCCCGTTCCGCCAGGTAGTTCAGGTATTCGGCCAGGGTGGTCCATTCAATTTCGTAGCGGATATCTCCCTGGCTGAGGCGCTGCCGGCGCTTCATCTCTTCGCTGAGAGGGCCCATGGAGCTGCCCTCGCCGAAAACCTCCAGAGTTACTCCCTGGCGGATTTCACTCTGGGAATGTCCATCGGCGATCAGCGACTCGGTTGCCCAACTCAGCATGTTGATAAAGCCCGGTGAGACCGCCAACCCGGTGGCATCCACTTCAATTTCGGCTCGTGCGTCCGGGATCGTTCCTAGGGCCGCAATCCTGTCATCCTGGATGGCCACGTCTCCCCTAAACGGCTCCGACCCGCTGCCGTCGTAAATTGTCCCATTGCGAATGATGACGTCGTACTCCACTGACCGCTGACAACTGACCGCTGCCCAGAAAATGCTAACGAGAATGAGGAACGGAGAAACTTTCAGAGCCACTCAGGGATTATACTACCTCTGAGAGATGCGGCGAGTTGATTGGGGGGTGATTGTAGCCACTGACCGCTGGTCTTAAAGGTCCTCAAGGATATCGAGCTTGCCGGGAAAACAGAGGGAAGCACTAGTGCTTCGTAACATAAATAAGTGCGCTATCGTCGCGAGCCGGGTACCCTATGGGTGCGGTCTGATGGCGAGGCGCGACGAGGGAGCATATCGGGAATATGGGACCGAGGAGCAACAAAGCCAG
>JBOGJG010000329.1:0-11271 GCA_050747825.1 Acidobacteriota bacterium
CGCTTGGACCCGTCTTCAGCGTTGCTCGTCAGTTGCCTATTCCCGATAGGCGCCTTCCTCGCGCCTTGAATACGGGTCAAATCGCCTCCAGCGATAGCGCACTTATTTATGTTACGAAGCACTAGCCCTGGGCATCGGAGCCAACACAGCCTTGTTCAACCTGGTCAACGGTATCCTGCTGGAAAAGCTTCCGGTCCGAAATCCGGACGAACTGGTGGCGTTTCGCTGGTCCGGCGAGAACAATCTGGCGAGGAGCACATCCGCCTATGGATACGTGGCGCCGCTGGCGGCGGGACAGGCTGGTGCGTCCTTTTCGTTTCCGGCCTTTGAGGAGTTTCAGAGGGCCAATCAGACGCTGGCCGACCTGTTTGCCTTCGCGCCCGGCCCGCGACTGAACCTGATCTCAGACGGGCAGGCGGACACAGCCAATTCGCTCTTCGTGTCGGGCCGATTCTTCCACGGCCTGGGTATCTCAGCCTTTCGAGGCCGGGTTCTTGTCCCCGAGGATGACCGGCTGGGAGCCGAGCCGGCGATCATGATCAGCCATGAGTACTGGACGCGCCGCTTCGGGATGGATCCGGACATTGTGGGCAAGTCGGTCACCATAAACGGCCTCCCGGCCACCGTCGTCGGAATCGCGCCGCCAGGTATCGGAGACCTGCGGCGCATCGGTAACAGCAGTCGCGACGTATCCATTCCAGTGGCGCTGAAGCCGCGTTTCAAGGGCGAAGAAGAGTCCCTGCAAGCCTGGGTCTGGTGGCTGCTGATCATGGGACGCTTGAAGCCCGGAGTAACCCCCGCGCAAGTTGCCAACCTCCACCCTGCTTTTGAGCACACAGCCCTGGAAGGACGCAAGGTTTTCGACAGCATTCAGCCCCCGGAACGGCTGCGGCCCACAGCCCCTGACCAGATACCAGACCTCAGGATGGTGGCGGGAAACAGGGGCATCTACGACTCGCAGGAAACTGTCGAAACCAGGCTGAAGGTGCTGGCCGCGGTCCTGGGTGCCCTTCTGCTCATCGTTTGCCTCAATCTCGCAAACCTTCTGCTTGCGCGCACTGAGAGACGCCAGCAGGAAATCGCCGTCCGCATGGCGATCGGCGCCACCCGGAACCGGGTGATCCGCCAACTGCTCACCGAAAGCGCAGTGCTTGCGCTCCTGGGCGGAGCGTCAGGTCTCATCGTTGCATCCTTCTGCCATCAATTCTTCAGACCTTTCCTTTCCTCCAACACTTCCTTCGGCTGGGCCGCTCTCGACTGGACGGCACTCGGATTCGCCGCCCTGGTCTCGATCGCAACCGTCCTGTTCTTCGGGTTGGCGCCGGCTTTACGGGCCAGCCGCCGCGACTATGGTTCGGCGCTGCACGGCGCCAGCACTCGGCTCAGCCGTTCCCGCTCACCGCTGGGAAAGTCGCTAATTGTCATCCAGGTGGCCCTGTCTCTCTTACTGCTTGTGGGCGCGGGTCTCTTTCTGGAGACTTTGGTCAATCTCAGAGACGTGAACACCGGGTTCAACGCGGACAGACTGGCGCTGTTTACCCTGGACCCAAAGTTCGGCCAGTACGATGAGGCGCGAACCAACGCGGTGTACGAGCAACTGGTGCAGAGTCTGGCCGGCTTGCCCGGCGTCCGCTCCGTGTCCTTCTCCTCGTCGGCCTTACTCTCCGGAAACACCTGGAACCAGTCCCTGGCGTTTGAAGGTGGAGGAAAGGCAGATAACCCCATCGGTCTGGTCATCCACCCGGGTTTCTTCCGGACGCTGGAAGTCCCCCTGAAACTGGGACGGGAATTCACATCCGGCGATGGTCCAGCGGGACCGCCTGTAGCTGTCGTCAACGAAGTATTCGCCAGGACCTTTCTTGCCAACAGGAACCCAATCGGCCAGCGGTTCGGAAGCCAGGAAAACCCCCGCGAAATCGAGATTGTCGGCGTGGTCGCCGACACCCGGTACAACAGCCTGCGTGATCCGGCCAAGCCGATGTTCTTCCGGCCTCATCTTCAGAGGCCCGGCGGCCAGCGGACTTTCGCGGTGCGGACTGCCGGAGAGTTGGAGGCCATCGTACCCGCCCTACGGAAAGCGGTTCGAGAGATCGATCCAACCCTGCCCCTCCTGAACGTGACGACACAGAGAACGACGGTCGAGCGGAACTGGCAGGTGGAGCGGATGTTCGCGCTGGTCACCGCGCTGTTCGGCGGACTTGCCCTGGCTATCTCCGCCATCGGCCTCTTTGGCCTGATGTCTTATCTGGTGGCACGCCGAACCAGGGAGGTCGGCATCCGCATGGCCCTGGGCGCTCAGCGTGGGGAGGTCCTCTGGTCGGTCATGCGCGAAGCGCTGGTATTGGTCGCTTTCGGTGTGCTCATCGGTCTGGGAGCGGCGCTGGCCACGACCGGATTCCTGGAAAGCCTGTTGTTCGGCCTCGCGCCCAACAACCCGGTGACGATCGGGGGCAGCGTCGTCATCATGCTGTCGGTGGCCGCTCTGGCGGGATATCTGCCGGCAAGACGGGCATCTCGGGTCAACCCCCTGGTGGCGTTACGCCACGAGTAGGGGGGATGCTCCCTCACGGTTGCGGCTCGGTTTTATGCCCGGAGCACTCTGCCATCCGAGCCGGGACCGAATCCGGGCCACGACCTTCAGGGAGCGGCCCCGCTGTGCTCCAGCCAGGCGTCGTAGGCGTGGCGCCGGCCGCCTACGTACTGATAAGTGTCGAAGATCTCCTCGTTGCCCAGAACGCGCGGGTCCTGGTCGGCCCGGAGTAGGGCCTCCATCTCCTCGCGCAATTTTTCCTTCACCTCAGCAAGCTGCGGATCATTCGCTAGGTTGTCCACGCAGTCCGGGTCCTCCGAGATGCGGTACAACTCCTCGGCGGGGCGTTTTCCGAAAGCGAGGCGGTAGTACTCATCAAATCGAAAGGTCAGAAAGGTCTTGGTCGGACTGTTGTCGCAGTTCGGATAGCTGGTCTCCGGATTCCCTGCCGGCCAGCGCTCCGGATGATAATTGCGGATGTACAGGTATTCCGGCGTGCGAAGAGCCCTGACCGGATAACCCCAGTCATGCGGCCGGCCCAGGTCGTGGCGTTCCTTTCCGATCACCATTCGATTCCGGCTTGAATCGATCCAACCGGACTGGTCGCTTTTCAAGAGACCCAGGAAACTCCGGCCCGTCATCGAATCGGGCGGCGCCAATCCGGCCGCTTCCAGAAAAGTCGGCGCGAAATCCCGAACGTTGATGAAGTCTTCGACCTTGCGCCCCGGCTTGACCTGACTGCCCCAACGGACGGCAAGCGGAAGGCGATAACCGTGCTCGTAAACCTGTCCTTTGACGCGTGGAAAAGGCATGCCGTGGTCCGAGGTCACGAGTATCAGGGTGTTCTCCAGCTGGCCGATCTTTTCCAGATGCTCGATGATGCGGCCCAGATGGGTGTCGAACCACTCGACTTCAACCGCGTAATCGAGAATATCACTGCGGATCAGGTTGGAATCGGGGTAGTAGGCAGGCAGGTCCACGTCCTCCAGGCGCTTGCCTGAGCGGAGACCGATTCCTTGTTCGTAGACTCGGTGCGGCTCGTGAGTGCCGAACCAGAAGGAAAAGGGCTGTCCCGGCTGCCGCTCCTTCAGAAAATCTACAAAGTTCGCCGCGTAATCCTTATTGGACATCCCGGCATGAGGCGTCGTGAGCTGGTTTCCACTGTACTCCGGCCCGGCAGGATTGCGCTCAAATCCGCCCGCCTTGAAATCGCCGGGCCCCCAGCCTTTGCCGGTGAAGCCCACCAGATAGCCGGCTTTCTCCAGGATGTCCTGATAGACGGGCCACTTCGCCGGGAAGATGCCGAAGTGATTGGTGGCCTCCTCCAATTGCCAGGAATTGCGTCCGGTCAGGAGACTGGCCCGGCAGGGGCTGCACTTCGGGTTCGAAGTGAAGGCGTTCTCGAGAAGCACGCCTTCGCGGGCGATTCGATCAAAGGCGGGCGTATTGACCCATTTGGTCCCGTAAACACCGGCGTGCCCGTAGGACCAGTCGTCGGCAATTGCCAGCAGGATACTGGGAGGCCTGGTTTGTTCGGCCTGGGGGCTGACGAAACCCAAGGCAAGAAGTCCGATGGCTGCACATAAGAAAATTCCGACGGTGATAAGCGATTTAAAGAGCGGCTGCATAATTGCGATCCCCTTCCTCACGGGAGTCTACACTGCGACTCCGCTTTTGACCACTATGAGGACTGGCTGTAGACTGTGTGCTGGACATTTGCAAGGATATGAAGATCAGCGTCTTCGGAACGCTAATTGTTGTTTAATGGCCGCCGCTTCCACGTCCTTGGTTTTGAACGTTGACGGCCTCGAGCTCACCGGCAAGGCTCAAAGATGGGAGATCACGGGCCAGGACCGCTGGGCCCATAATGTTCCGGGCCAGCCCCGCCAGGTGGATATCGAGCAGATGTCCTTTGAAGATATGGACGGGGAACTGAAAATCCACCCCCTCAGCGTGACCCTTTACACTTTCGAGGTCAAAGAAAAATAGAGACACGGGCCGCTCCTTCACGGTCGCGGCTCGGATGCGCTCGGAGTCGCCCACGCCACTCAACCGAGCCGCGACCGTAAAGGAGCGGCCCGTGTCTCTGAATTGTCTCTTGGCCCTTGTACAGACAACCAGTAAATCGGTATAGTACTCCGCTTCGTGAACCATCGAGAAAACATCCGAAATCTGGCGATTATTGCCCACGTCGATCATGGCAAAACGACGCTGGTCGATGCCATGCTCTGGCAGAGCGGTATCTTCCGTGAGAACCAGCAGGTGATCGAACGGGTCATGGACTCTATCGACCTGGAACGGGAGAAGGGCATCACCATCATGGCCAAGAACACGTCCATTCTCTTCCAGGGCGTGCATATTAATATTGTGGATACTCCGGGCCACGCCGATTTTGGCGGCGAAGTCGAACGGACCCTGAAAATGGTGGACGGAGTTTTGCTGCTGGTTGACGCCAGCGAAGGGCCCCTGCCCCAGACTCGATTCGTGCTCAGAAAAGCCCTGGAGGCCCAACTGCCTCCGGTGGTCGTGATCAACAAGATCGACCGCTCCGACGCCCGGCCGCAGGAGGTGCTCAATGAGATCTACGACCTGTTCATCGATCTGGATGCAACCGAAGAACAGCTCGACTTTCCGGTTCTGTATTGCAACGCTCGCAGCGGACGGTGCCGCAGCAGCCCGGAAGATGAGGATGAAACACTGGTCCCGCTCTTCGAGGAAATACTGCGGACGGTGCCTCCTCCGCGTTATGATCCCCAGTTTCCTCTTCAACTGTTGATCACGAACCTGGACTATGACGATTATGTCGGTCGCCTGGCCATCGGCCGGATCTTCAACGGAACAATCCGTGAAAAGCAGAAAGTCAGCGTCTGCCGCCGTGATGACACGGTGGAGGCCGCCGAAATCTCAGCCCTCTGGGGTTACGAGGGCCTATCGCGAGTGCGGATTCCCGAAGCCGGACCGGGCGATATCGTAGCCGTTTCCGGAGTTGAAGAAATCAATATCGGCGAGACGCTCAGTGACTGGGACAACCCCCGGGCCCTTCCCGCCATCCGGGTGGATGAACCGACCATCGGCGTTATTGTTTCCGTGAACGACTCCCCTTTTTCCGGCAGGGACGGAAGGCACGTGACTTCGCGCAAACTCAAAGAACGGCTCGAGAAGGAAATCCTGACGAACGTCTCAATCCGCCTGGAGGAAACAGGATCTCCGGATGCCTTCAAGGTTTTGGGGCGGGGAGAGCTTCAACTGGCGGTGCTGATCGAGATGATGCGCCGCGAAGATTATGAAATGTCCGTCGGCAGACCCGAAGTGCTGACCAAGAGGGTCGATGGAAACCTGCTCGAGCCGATGGAGGCCCTGGTCATCGATTGCCTGGACAACTACATCGGCGTGGTCACGGAAAAGATCGGCATCCGCAAGGGGCGTATGACCCGGATGGTCAACCACGGCACCGGACGGGTTCGAATGGAGTTTCGGGTGCCTTCCCGAGGGCTGATCGGTTTCCGCACCGAATTCTTAACCGATACGCGTGGCACGGGAATTCTTAATCACGTTTTCGACGGATACGAAGTCTGGCAGGGGGAGATTCCTCACCGGCCGACCGGTGTATTAATAGCTGACCGCCAGGGACAGGCAACTGCATATGCTATCGAGCACGTGCAGCCGCGAGGAGAGCTGTTCATTTCCCCTGGAGAAGAAGTTTACGAGGGCATGATTGTGGGGGAGAATTCCCGGATACAAGACCTTGACGTCAATATCGTGAAGGAGAAAAAACTCACCAATATCCGCTCTTCGACAGGCGAAGAGCTGTCCCACCTGGTCCCGCCCCGGCGCCTGAACCTGGAGCAGGCGCTCGAGTTCCTTCGGGAAGACGAACTGCTGGAAGTGACTCCGCGATCGCTGCGCCTGCGCAAGAAAACTCCGCAGGCATCCAGGAGGATGTAGTTCGTGGCCGCTCTCTGACGGTCGCGCGGCCCTGATAAAGAAGCCGTCTTGAGACCGTCAACAGAGCCGCGACTGTGAAGGAGCGGCCACGGACTCAGTACTCCCGGTCCTTGACGATTCCCGGCTGCGGAACCGGATATTTCCCGTCCGCTCCCGCCTGCAGCGGCGCCGGGGAATTCATCGTCAGCGTAGCCAGCGTAGGCGCAAACTCATGGCCGCAGTTGAGAATGTCGTCAAACGTGACGATTTGCCCCGTGTGCGCGGCCATCCGCCCCATGGACGTCACCAGGCTGGCTTCGGCGCCCCGTCTGGTCTCGTTGTAGGGCTTGTCCTTGAGAATGGCGTCCACCAGGTCGTCCCATTCAAGCTGATACGGATTCTGCTCGGGTTGGGGAAAGGCCCAGGCGAGTTGGTCTTCAGCCATGGTGTGGTCGCTGTAAATCCGGCATTTACCCGGAGTATGCGAGTGAGTGGAAACGATACCCACACCCTTGGAGCCGTGGACGTAGCTGGCGAATTCGTTGTGACAGCCGTTCATCGTCCGGCCATCCAGGAACAACTTGGTCCCGTCGCCAAACGTGTATTCCACCGAGTAGCTGTCAAAGTTTTGGTCAACGGCATTTTCGCCATAGTGGCGACCGCCGACCGCGTGGGCCTGGACTGGCCAGGCGTCCTTCATCCAGCAGCACTCGTCAACCTGATGGATATAAAAATCGCTGTAAAGACCGCCGCTGGCCCAGAGGAAACTGTGGAAGCGCTGCACCTGATACATCAGATCGGTCAGCTCTCCGGGGTTGGGTTCGGAAAAAGCATAACCGACGGGGCCGTGCATCCTGTAGGCCCGCATCATCAGAGGGTCTCCAATCTCACCTGATTTGATCCGGTCATGCAGTTCCTGGCGCGCTCTGCAGTGCCGGATCATGAGCCCGACTCCCACCTTCAAATTCTTCTGGTCCGCCTGCTGGGCCAGTTCAAACATTCTGAGCGTGGTCGGTCCGTCTACCGTCACCGGCTTCTCCATGAAGACGTTGAGCCCTTTTTCGATAGCATAGGTGAAGTGCACCCAGCGAAAGGCGGGGGGAGTGGCGAAGATGGCCACATCGCCGGGCCTCAGGCAGTCCATGGCTTTCTTGTAAGCGTCGAAGCCAAGGAATTTGCGCTCCTCGGGAACATCAATCTGTGCTTCAAGCTTTTCGTTGATCAGGCCGTCGTAGCTGCGTTTGAGACGGTGCTCAAAGACATCGGCCATGGCGACCAGCTTCGTGGAGCCGTTTTTCACCCTCAGGGCGTTTGCTGCAGCGCCGGAGCCACGCCCGCCGCAGCCGATCAGGGCCACCTGGATAGTATTGTTGGCATAGGCGTGGACATAGGGGATGGTTACTCCGGCCAGTGCAGAAGCAGCGGCGACTCGTCCACTTTGCTTTAAAAACTCACGACGTGACGGAAGGTTTTCTTTTGGTTCGCTCATAAGGCGTATGCTCTTACGGATAAAGGCTTCTTGTCAACTGATCGTTCCATTTTTCTGTGAAATTTCGACGACGGCCTCGGTCCGCTGCAGCCTCAACTGCACGAAGCTGTTGTCATCGCTGAACTTGACCGCATTCGAAAGGAGATTCCAGACGATCTGGTGCAAGCGGCCGGGGTCGCCTATTAACGGGCCGACCTCCAGCTCAATGCTCAGTTGCAATTCAATATTCTTATCCTGGGCAGCCGGCTTGATCACTTCGACTGCGGAATGGATTACAGAATGGAGGTCCACCGGCAGCATCTCAAGGCGAAGCTTCCCTGCAACGATCCCCGACACATCCAGCAGCTCATTGATGAGTTGCGTCTGCAAGCTGGCATTTCTCTCCAGGGCTTCCAGCGCCCGGGCCTGCGTAGCTGCATTTACTTTGCCGGCCTTGAGAAGCCGCGCCCATCCGATCATTACGTTTAAAGGGGTGCGGAGTTCGTGGGAGAGAATCGCCAGAAACTCGTCTTTGGCCCGATTGGCTGCCTCGGCCTCGGCCCTCGCGGCTCGCTCACGCGCCAGTAGCTCTTCCCGTTCCGCCTCGGCTCGCTTCCGCTCACTGATATCGCGGCAGATCTTGGAAGCGGCAATGATCCGGCCGCTCTTGTCTCTGATGGGAGAAACCGACAGCGAAATATCGATCTTCCGTCCATCTTTTGTCTGCCGCACGGTTTCGTAGTGGTCGATTCGTTCGCCGCGGTTTATCTTGGCTAGAATCTGAGGCTCTTCGTCGAACCTGTCCGCTGGGACCAGGAGCGAGATATTTTTGCCCAGGGCTTCGCTGACCCTGTAGCCGAAGATTTGCTCCGCTCCACTGTTCCAGCTCAGGATTGTGCCCTCCAGCGACTTGCTGATGATGGCATCGTCGGAGGATTCGATGATAGCGGCCAGGTGAGAGCTTAACTGTTCGGCCAGTTTGCGATCGCTGATGTCGATAAGAACGTTCACCGCCCCGATGAGATTGTTTACTCTGTCATAGAGCGTAGAGCGGATTGGCGTAGGCCAGAGTAGTGAGGCGATATCCGTCGGAGCGCTCGATGAGGATCTCCCGAGTCCCGCTGAACTGGGAAAGGAAGGGCGGGTTCCAAAGCCCCGCTGGGTCTGATAATCTGTCCATCACGTGATGGAGAGAATGAATGATGAGATCTAATCGAAAATCCACGTTTAGCTTGATACTGCTCTGCTTGAGTCTTGCTCTGGCGGGATGCGGGCCTTCCGATCAACCGCCGGATGCTTCAGCAGCGGACACGTCTCCACCCTCCGCGCCCAAGCCGCAAGAGGAAGTAGTGCAGCTCACCCCGGCCCCCAGTGTCCCCTACGTTCCAACGCCCCGGGAGGTGGTCACGGAAATGCTCAAAATGGCTAACGTCAACAGCAACGACGTGGTCTACGACCTGGGCAGCGGTGACGGGCGCATTGTTATCACGGCCGCGCAGCAGTACGGAGCTCGAGGCGTGGGTTACGAACTGAACGAAGAGCTGATCCAGGAAGCCAGAGAGAACGCCCGGCAGGCCGGAGTGAGCGAGCGCGTACAATTTGTTCGGGAAGACCTGTTCGAGGCGGACCTGAGCGAAGCCACCGTCGTCACACTCTACCTTTTGTCTGCCGTGAACCTGAAATTGCGCCCGAAACTGCTTAGGGAACTCAGGCCCGGCACCCGGATCGTCTCACATGAGTACGGGATGGGCGATTGGGAACCCCTCGAGACGAGGGGCGTAGAGACCGCGACCAGCGAACATAAGGTCCTTTACTGGACAGTGCCTGAAGAGAGAAGAGTGAAGAGTGAATAGTGAAGAGTGAATAGTGAAGAGTCAAATGGGCGAAAGTATATGATTCGAGCATTGCTTCAGGGCGTGGGCCTCACTGTTTACTTTTCACTATTCACTATTCACTCTTCGTTTACTTTTCACTCTTCCCTGTCGTCCCAGAGCGGGTTTGTCGAACTTTTCAACGGCAAGGACCTCAGCGGCTGGGTGAACGTGAATTGTGCTCCGGAAACCTGGAGTGTCAGTAACGGCGAGATCGTGTGCACGGGTAAACCGACGGGCGTCCTACGCACGGAGCGCCAGTATCAAAATTACATCCTGGAACTGGAATGGATGCATCTGCAAGAAGGAGGAAACGCCGGACTCTTTCTCCATTCAGATGCCATTACGGCCCGCGGCCAGCCCTTTACCCGCTCGATTGAAGTCCAGATTCTGGACGGAAATCACGGCGACATTTTTTCCATTCACGGAGCCTCACTGACTCCGGTCCGTCCCCATCCCAGGGGATGGTCGCGCGCGCTTCCGCTGGAAAAACGTGCCCACCCGACGGGAGAGTGGAACCATTACAGGATTGAGTCCCGTGACGGTGTTATCACTCTATCGGTTAATGGGCCAGTAGTTACCCAGGCTGTGAACGCCAATCCCAGGAAGGGATACATTTGCCTGGAATCGGAAGGCAGCCCGGTCCGTTTCAGAAACATCCGAATCCAGGAGCTTCCTGCTGACGAGCCCTCCGCGGAGGTCGTCGCCCGCCAGTCCGAAGGATTTCGCTCGTTGTATAACGGGATCGACTTGAGAGGCTGGCGGCGGACGCGTGGAAACGAGGGGCACTGGCGAGTTAATGACTGGATGCTCGAGTACGACGGAAAAAGTGAAGCCGAGGGGGAGAATCGTCACCTCTGGACGGACGAGGAATATGAAGACTTCAGCCTGATCGTAGACTGGCGGCAGACGGCTGAGGCGACCCTGGACGAGGTTCCTCATATCCTCCCGGATGGAACCTATGCTACAAATCCGGACGGCTCACGTCTGACGGTCACCGTTCCGGATGCAGGAGACAGCGGAATTCTGCTGCGGGGGACTCCCAAGGCGCAGATCAACATTTGGAACTGGCCGATCGGGTCGGGCGAAGTCTGGGGATATCGGACCGATTCAGACACACCGCCCGAAGTGCGTCGCGCTGTGACGCCGATCCGCAAAGCGGACCGTGCCATCGGGGAGTGGAACCGCTTCGAGATCGAGATGGTGGGGGATCGTCTGACCGTGCATCTGAACGGACAGCTCGTGATCGATCGCGCCCGGCTTCCAGGCGTTCCGCCGCGCGGCCCCATCGGTCTCCAGCACCACGGCGATCCCATCCAGTTCGCCAATATCTACATCAAGGAAATCACGCCTTAGCAGCCTGTGGTCAAAGTCCTGAGGGGTCGTGTTAGGGGCGCCGAGGGCTCGGATGCAAGGCCCGGCGACGCTGGCGATGCCCTTGCATCGTCCAGGAGCCGCAACGCCGCAGACGGGTCCTC
>JBOGJG010000330.1:0-60097 GCA_050747825.1 Acidobacteriota bacterium
ATCGACCCTTCGAAGAGCGGCGGCATGAACTCGCTGCCAATCACGAACAGCAACGGGACCGTGAGCGGGACCACGGCAAAATTGATGAGCAGCGCCGTCCACTTCCAGCGCAGCGCCAGACGGATGACGGGGTCGTACAGCCACGCGAAGAACCGCGACACGGGGTTCTGCGACTCGGGCTTGAGCCGTTGCCCGCGGATGAAGATCGTCATCAGCTCCGGCACCAGCGTGATCGAGAGCAACGACGCGAACAGCATCGCCGAGGTCTTCGTGAAGGCGAGAGGACGGAACATCCGTCCCTCCTGCGCCTCGAGGAGGAACTGGAATACGACCGAGGGAATTTCACTGTATCCGGTAACGCTCTCGTTTGCGAAAAAGGTCGGGCAGCTGATGACCGAACTGCCTGAGAACTGCTCGCCGAATCCGTCGTACCGGTTCTACATGTAGACGTGCTTGGTCACGGCCGAGCTACAATCGAGCACGGGCATGCCGTAGGGGGCAGCTGGCGTGTGCGGCTGGGTTTGGGTTCATGCCGCCAAGCGCCAAAGCTGCAGATAATGGCGGTTGCGGGCCCCCGCAACCAAATTCCAATTCCTGGGCCGCGAAAGCGGCTTTTTTATTGCCCTCCCTGTGTTTTTACTCACATGTTGCGTGTCGACTGGCTGTTAAATTGTGCAGTTGTACAATCCCACAACTTCCACAATGAGGTCATTGACCTGCATACCGCATGTGGAGGTGGGATCGCGATACTGGTCGGCGATTTTGCCGGCGGTGTAGTCACCGACAACCTGGTATACGCAATCGAGCTCACTGATACGCGGGCCGACGGCGCGCTCGATCCGGTCATCTTCAATAACATGGTGGGATTCAATGATCTGCGCGGAACCGAAAACCAGATCCTTCTGACTCCGTCCAATCTGGACGAGGTAAACAACATTTCCCGAAACCTTGGCGAGAATCGAGGGCACGGATCACATCCGTCGATCTTCGGCCCGGGGGGTCATTAAGAGCAGCTTCCCCCGTATTCATCAATTGAACTGGCTCTCTGCCGGGGCAAAGAGTACCAGCACGGTCAATAGAATTCATCATGCATTCGATCCACACGTCTTCACTAACTCTTGCAATAGAAGATCCGGTACTGAATACTAGAGTCAAATCTGAAAATTGTTTCACAATCGGAAATCCTGAAAGGGGAGGTTTCTATGCACAAAAACGGCTTCCTGGCATTGCCGGCAATATTTCTGCTGGGCCTGCTGCCTGTCCTGGCGCAGGTGGAAACGGCAAATATCACGGGTACTGTAAGAGATTCGACGGGCGCCGTGATCCCTGGGGTGGACATCACCGTCACGCACGTGCAAACCAATCAGGAGGCGAGAGCGGTCACGGGCGAAGCCGGACGCTACGTCTCACCTCCTCTGCGTCCTGGCGACTACACCGTTGCCGCCGAATTGCCGGGCTTCAAGCGCATCGTGCGCAGCGGGATCAGGTTGCAGGTCCAGCAGACGGCGGTAATCGACTTTGTCCTTGAAGTTGGTGAGATGACCGAGCAGGTCGAAGTGGTAGCCGACGCTGCTCTGTTGAACACGACCGACGCCTCGCGCGGCGAAGTCATCGACAATCAGAAGATCGTAGAGCTTCCCCTCAATACCCGCGATTACCTGCAGCTTGCGCTGCTCACCGCCGGCAGCAATGTTCCGCCTCCAGGTTCCCGTTTTGGCGGCTTCAGCTCCAGCGGCATGCGCGTCAGCCACAATAACTACCTTCTGGACGGCATGGACAACAACAGCAACCAGCACGCGGCCCAGAGTCGCACCGGGGAGGTGATCTCCCCTTCCATCGATGCGATCCGGGAGTTTAAGGTTCTGACCACCAACTATTCGGCTGAATACGGGCGCAACGTGGGCGGGGTGGTTAATGTGGTCATGAAGTCGGGCACCAACGAATTTCACGGCGGCATCTATGAATTCCTGCGCAATGACGTGCTCGATGCCCGCAATTTCTTCGACGATCCCGATGAGCCGATCCCGCCCTACAGACGAAATCAGTTTGGTGGCACTCTGGGCGGCCCCGTTTTCCAGGACAAAACTTTTTTCTTTTTCGACTATGAAGGCACGCGGCTGCGGCAGTCCCGGACCGTGCTTTCAACTATACCTACGGAGGCGGAAAGAAAAGGTGACTTTTCTCAATCTATCTTCAACCGGACGCCGGTGGAAATCTTTGATCCTGCAACTTACGATCCACCGACCAAAACGCGCCAGCCTTTTCCAAACAACATTATTCCGGAGAATCGGCTGGACCCGGCAGCTCTGCAAGTCGCTTCCTTTTATCCTCTGCCCAACCGACCCGGGGATATCAACAATTTTCTGTCTAACCCGTTGAACCAGGAAAATACGGATAAATTCGATGTTCGAATCGACCATTCTTTTGGAGCTTCCGATACCCTGTTTGGGCGCTTCAGCTTTTTAAATTATGAGCAATTGCCTGAGGGAAATCTGCCCACGGCTGAATTTCCACGCGGGACGGACGCGATCGACGCCGAAAATCAGGCGCGATCCTTTGTTCTTTCCTACAGCCACATCTTTTCTCCAACTCTTTTCATCACTTCAAAACTGGGTTACAACCGCCTGCTGACCGAACGGACCTCTCCGATTGAGGAAGACCTCAATCAGCGAATCGGGCTAACGGGCACGCCTCAGATTCCCGGACTGGCAAGTTTTGGAATATCCGGCTTTCGGGGGCTCGGTTTCGCCAACACGCCTCATCTGGCGGATTCGCAGACTCGCCAGATCGTAAACGACTTGACCTGGGTGAAGGGCAAGCATTCCCTGAAGACCGGCATCAATTTCTTCTTTATCCAGGCGCCTCACACTCAGGTTTACCAGTCCCACGGCGTGTTTTCCTTTAACGGCAATTTCACTCGGCAGACTTCTCCTTTCAGCGGAGGACATCCGCTAGCTGACATGCTGCTGGGTATCCCGGCCACTACCCAGTTGGCCACGATCGCGCGGGGTAACCAGCGCCGGCGCCTGTATCACGGCTACATCCAGGATGAAATCAAGGCCACTGCTAACCTGACCCTCAGTATGGGAGTGCGCTATGAGTACATCGGCCCGTGGTTTGAAAAATACAATCACTACTCCAATTTCGATATCGATACCGATCCGGTAAATCCACGCCTGCTGCTGGCGACAGACGGTGGCATCAGCGAACGCTCGACTCTGGATCCCGACTACAACAACTTCGCGCCGCGGCTGGGGATTGCCTACAGGCTTGCGGAGAGGACCGTAATCCGCAGCGGCTATGGCATCTACTATGGAGGTGTCACGCATATCGGTGACCGTTACCTGCACGCCAGCCCGCCCTTTTTCTTTCAGGCCAGAATCACGACCGACAGCATCCAGCCGACGGTAGTTCTGGCTGATGGAGTGCCGCCCCTGACCGATTTCGTCTCGAACCTTCAAACCATCTCCCAGGACCGGCGCAACCGCAATCCCTATTCGCAGCACTGGAATCTCACGATTCAGCACGAGCTGCGCAATGATCTGATGTTCGAGGTCGCCTACGCCGCAACCAAGGGGGCCAAGCTCATACGACGCTTTGACACGAACGCTCCCGATCCAGGGCCAGGCAATATCAACAGGCGCCGACCGGTGACTCAGCTGGAGGTTCCCGGCCTGGATTACATTGTGACCCCTCTAGCCGATACTTTTCGACGGGAGTGGAGCGCCAATTCCAATTACCACTCCATGCAGACGAAGATCGAAAAGCGCTTCTCGGCAGGCCTTAGCTTTCTCGGCTCCTATACTTGGTCCAAGACGATCAGCGACTCTCGTGGGGGCGCCGATGCCGGTGGTACTGCACCGGTAGGAGTTCAAGATCGAAAAAATCTGCGGGCGGAGAGGTCGGTGGCTGATGAGCACATCCCTCACCGGTTTGTATTCACTGCCAATTACGATCTCCCTTTGGGCCGGGGAAGAGCGTTTATGTCTGGCGCGCACCCGGTATTAAACGCCATTTTTGGAGGCTGGGCGATTGCCGGGATCACGACATTTCAATCAGGAAGGCCTGAAAACATAGAAGTGACAAGGGATCCGGCCAACAATGGCGGGTCGGCTCCCGATCGGCCCAACCGGCTCTCTGATCCGGAACTGCCCGGCCATGAAAGAACCCTGGACCGCTGGTTTGATACGGAAGCGTTCGTGGCCAACGACCCCTTTACTTTCGGCAACAGTTCCCGTAACCCTATTCAGATTCCCGACTTTCGGAACGTCGATTTGGCGGTTTACAAGTTGTTCAGACCGACGGAGGGGACGGCAGTCCAGTTCCGGGCGGAATTCTTCAATGCCACGAATAGGCCACATTTCGGCTCACCCGGCTCCACTGTGGGTACCGGGCAGTTCGGAGTGATCAGCAGCGCCGGCGCCGCACGCATTATTCAGTTCGGCTTGAAGATCAATTTTTAAGCTGATCTGCTCCACTTTGGACTGGGCAAGGGCACCCTCGTGAAGGAGATTGAGGTCACCTGGCCGAGCGGGACCGTTCAGCGGCTGGGCAATGTCCGGGCGGACCAGCTCATCCCGATGCGGGAACCAGAGGAAAAACTCGAGCGGCCTAAATTGATCGACCAGATTTGAAAAGTTCGCTCCTATCAACGAGCCGTCCAGCCCCCATCGACGCTCAGCAGGCTTCCGGTGACATAGCTGGAGGCGTCGCTGGCCAAAAAGATTGCCGCTCCCTGGATCTCTTCCAGCCGACCCCAGCGACCCAGGGCCGTAGCGCCGGTGATGAACTTGCGCACCTCTTCGCTACCTACAATGGGTTCATTCAGAGGAGTCAGAAAGGGGCCGGGGCAGATGGCATTGCAGGTGACCCCGTGAGGGGCGACCTCCAGCGCCAGCACCTTTGTCAATTGCGCGACGGCCCCCTTACTGGCCGCGTAGGCAGAGCGCCCGGCCAGCCCAATGACTGCAAGAGCGCTGGCAATGTTGATGATGCGCCCATAGCCGGCACTTGTCATGTGAGGGATGACGGCACGACAGCACAACCAGACACCATCCACATTGATCTGCTGGACCTGCCGAAATTCTTCATAGCTCAGCTCGTTTATGAGACCGCGGATGTTGATGCCGGCATTGTTGATCAGGATGTCGATCTTCTCAAACTCGGAGATCGCCCGATCGACCATGGCATCGACGTCTTCCGGCCGGCTGACATCGCTTTTCACTCCCACCGCCTGCCGGCCATATGTTTGGGCGATTTCCGCGGCCACGCTCTGGGCTTCCTGGGCATGGCGGCTGGTCACCATTACGTCAGCGCCTGCGGAGGCCAGGCCTTCCGCCATGGCCCTGCCCAGTCCTTTGGTCGCCCCGGTGACGATGGCACTGCGTCCGGTGAGGTCGAAAAGTTCAATTCCGTGGCGCATTTCTTTAGGCATTTCAGGGCCAACGAATCACACCAATAGCACGAATCACACCAATAGCACGAATGATTAAGGTTTTAAACCCAATACAAAGAGCGCCTGGCCCGAGACCGGAACACTGATCGGTACGGCCCGCTTGATCTGGCGGTGAATCAGATTCCTAAAAAATATTGAACTCGCGGGTGAATTTGATGTAGAGGGCCCGGTTCAGGGGTTCTCCTCCCAGGATGCGGCGCTGGAAGCCGTAGTCGATTCTTTCCAGGTCCTGCGCTTCGTTGTAAACAATATACAGGCCGGTGCCGGCGGCATTTAACCACCCGAAGCGGACGTTCGTGGACCAGTTGTCAGCGGCGTCGTTGTACTGGATCAGCGACTGCACAAAAATGCGGGGAGTAAATGAGTAATTGATGCGACTGGCTACACGGTTGGTGCGGAAGTCCCCGCCAAACTCGCCGTTTGGCCCTTCGACCGGAAAGCTCGCGTCATTATGCGTGTAACTGACAGACGTGAGCAGTTGCGAGCCGCCTCGCCAGTTCAATCCCAGAGCGTAGTTTCGAATGTTGCCGCTGTAGAAGCCTCCCGCATCCAGACCGACATCAAATGAGAAGGGGGCGCTCAGGTCCGAGTTGAACCTCCAGGCGATTTCCGCATTGCGATACGATCCAGGCGGGATAAAAACATTCGGGAAAATCTCAAAGGGCTCCCGAAAGCCTTCCAGGGTGACGTTCACGGCGGGACTGAAGCGCGAACCGTTGTCCCACTCGACATGGGAATCCATGTGAATTCTCTCACTCTCCTTGAACCCGTCCAGCGAATAAAAAACATCGTAGGTCAAATGAGGACGAAGCTCCCGAAGCCATTGGATGGACTGGGGCCGAATATAGGTAAAAGCCCCGGTCTCAATGTTCCTGTAGGCATTTCTTCGCAGGAAGCCCACCTCGGGATTGAAATTCTCGCCCACCTCCTTGTAGCCCAGCCAAAAGCGCCGCGTCCCGGTGGTGTACTCCCCATTTATACCAAAGGCATGGTCGCTCCCCTGGTAGGCGTCGTGTCCCTCTTCTTCATGAAAGGTGGACGTTTTCGCCAGGTATCCCGTGGCTAGAAAGGACTCCCCGATGCCCAGGCGTCCATCCACCCCGAAGGTGCGGTTATAGTCCTGCGAGCCGGCAGCGCTGGTGTTCTCCTTGTTCACCACAATGCCGCCGAGTTGGCTGCGCCGCCCAAAGTCCCGGCTGACTCGCCCCACGGTGAAATGGTTGGCGGGCGCAACACAGAGATCTGTTGAAGAGCAGTCCCCCAGGGAATCCGCCTGCATGCTGAGAAATCCGATGTTCCAGCGCTCGATCTTTCCGGTGAGACGACTTCCTCCCAGAATCGGCACGATGGCTTCGTCGTCGGAGATTCCGATCCTGCGGCTGAAGAACAGCTCGACTTCCTGCGAGCTTCCGACCGCAAAAAGACCTGCGTTTTCAAGGAAAAAGGGGCGTTTTTCCGGGAAGAACAAATTGAAGCGGGTCAAGTTGATCTGCTGCTCATCCACTTCGACCTGGGCGAAGTCGGTATTGTAGGTCAGGTCGAGCGTCAGGCTGGGGGTGAGGCTGTACTTCATGTCGAATCCGCCGTCACCCAGATAGGTCGCATCTCCTTGCGGGTCTCCCTCGTAGTCGCGCCGGGCAGAGCCGATCACGTAGGGTATGACCTTGAAATTGCGAGGCGGCTGCACCTCGAGTCCATGGAGTTCACCGGCGTAGGTCAGACGGTAGAGGTCCCATTGGCGGGGGACAGGTGACCAGTAATCCTGCTCGTTCTTGCGACGGATATTACGGGCAAAGTTAACACCCCAGACCTGAGTGTCACTCTCGCGGAAGCGCAGCGTGCTGAAGGGGATTTTAAACTCCGCCATCCAGCCCTCGTTATTGGTATGAGTGGCGACCTGCCAGTTTCCGTCCCAGTTCTTGTTGACGCCTCCACCGGAACCTCGCTGGGTCCTCCGGCTGCCGGCCGGTCCCGGGCCGCCTCCGCCTCCGCTGCCCTCCTTGGAGATCTGGGCGTCAAACTCGAGGCCGGAGGGATTGGTCCCGAAGACGAACCCGCTTTGCCTGTCCAGGAAGGTGTCGAAGACCATCCAGAAGGCGTCGGTATTCACGAGATCAGCGTCGCGCTCGCTTTCAGAAACGAGAATGCCGGAGGGATCGCTGTCGTAACATGCCACACCGACATAGAGGTTCTCAGTGTCGTAAAGCAAAGTAACTTCGGTCCGTTCAGTCGCCGGCTTTCCCTCGAGGGGCTCGTTCTGCACGAAATCGGAAAGAGGCGAGCCCAACTGCCAGACCGGGTCATCAAGGAGACCGTCGATGGTTGGACCTTCTTCCACTTTCATGGCCTGCGCCTGGCGTCTCGCTCCGTTATCCTGGGCGAAAACACCAGGGGACAGCAGCAGGAAGAGCAGAGTAGCTGATACCTTAACTTGCAATCGGCGAAGTCTTCCTTCTAAAGCGCGAACCTATAACTGGGGCGTGAAACCGAGCACGATGTCGAAATTCGTCGCAAGCTCGCCGATCCGCGAATTCTGCACGGGCGCAAAGTCTGACATGACGGCGGCCCGGGCTTTGGGATCACGGATGGCGCGGAATATAGAATCCTGCTCGTTCTCCGGTTCACCTTTAACATAAAGCTGGGTTGTGAACTGTTCATTCCCTTTGACCCGGACGGCAAAATGGATGTGCGGCGTACGCTGGGTGTTTCCGGCCCTGTAGGGCACCGGCTTGATGGTCCGAAAGTAGTATCCGCCGTTAGACCCGGTCAGAAAGCGGCCGAATCCCTGGAAATTTGCATCCAGCTTCTCCCGGCTGGAACTTCCCGTGTGGAGGTAAACTCCCCGGCTGTCCACTTGCCAGATCTCGACCACCGCATTGCGGACCGGCTCACCTCGCGCATCCAGAATCCGCCCGCTGAGATGCGTAATCTCTCCCACCGCAGCGTCCAGCGCATCGTTGATGATCAGCAGGTCATTGTCCGTGTCCAGTGGCATGCGATCAGGGTAAAAAGGCCCTTCGGTCTGACGCGGAGTACGAACAAGCTCCTGGGCGAAAAGGCCAGGCACACTCAATGCGCCTACTCCGGCGGCCATGCCTTTCAAAAAATGTCGACGAGTCCGAAGCGAGTCGATTCTCCTCATTTCCACACCTCCATTGATGCGAAACTTTATCTCAGTACGAAATTAGAACGCAAGCCCGGAGGTTGACATTGTTCTGACGATGGTATAGCTTTTCATTGTTGTTTCATTGTCGCGGTTAAGGCGCGAGAAAAGGGGAAGCGGGTGAAAGGCCCGCACGGTCGCGCCACTGTGAACGGTGAGCAGATTTCAACGGGCGGAAAGACCGCCGGTCACTCCCGATTGCCGGGGGGAAGGCCTTGAAAGATGCGCTTGAGCCGTAAGTCAGGAAACCTGCCTTAACCACTGTTTCACAACTCTTCGCGTCAAGGAGGTTGGGATTTGCTTGTTTCACTCCCTCACTCATTTGACGCCCATTGTCGAAAGGGGCGTTATGTGCAACTTTTTTCTCCCACTGATAGGGACTGTGCTGATCTCATTCGGCCTGGTGTTCCCACAAACGATCTCAGGGCGGGTAGCCGACTCTCAGGCCAATCCAATTCCTTCGGTGCGTCTTTCCCTGCTGGAAAACGGCCGGTATGTCGCCACTCAGGTGACCGATGAACACGGCGGCTATTCCTTCGAAGGGCTCAAGCCGGGAAACTACGTTCTTTCCATCAGGCAACTCGGGTTTCGGCAGGAGCAGATAGAGCTGCGGCTGCCGGCCGGGGAGACTCTCGGCCACGACGTCGTCCTCGAACTGGACTCGCTGAAGGAGCATGTGGTCGTCACTGCCACTCGTACGGAATCAGCGGCCAGCCTGCTGGGCAGCAGCATCTCAGTTATAAGCTCGCAGGAAATTGAAGCTCAGAATGCGGCAACCGTCGCAGAGGTGCTGCGCAATGTACCCGGGATGAACATCGTGCAGGTCGGGGGGACAGGCTCGATCAGCTCACTGTTCCTGCGGGGAGGCGAGTCGGATTACACGAAGGTGTTTTTGGATGGGATCCCCCTGAACCAGCCCGGGGGGGCGATCGATCTGTCCAACCTTTCGACGGCCAACATCGAGCGGATCGAGATTGTCCGCGGACCGCAAAGCGCCCTGTACGGCTCGGATGCCATCAGCGGAGTTATTCAGATTTTCACAAAAAGAGGCGAGGGGGGCGGAACGACTCCGAGGACCGACCTTTTCCTGGAAGGAGGCAGCTATGACTGGGGCCGTGCGGGATTTTCCCTTAGCGGAGACCTGGGGGGGCTCTGGTACAGCACGGCCGTCCAGCACGTTAGCACCAGCAATGAGGTCGCTAATGATTACTTCCGCAATAACACCTACAGTCTCAATCTCGGAGTCAGGACTTCCGAAAATTCAGCCCTGACGTTTACAGGCCGCGCGGAACGCGGCCGGCAGGGTGTCCCGGGGGCGGTGGCTTTTGGACCGCCCGACCTGGAGGAATTCGGCCGAAAGCGGGATTTTGCCGTGGGACTTCAATGGGATCACCGGGTTTCGGATTCTTGGCAACACAAGCTGTCCTACTCACAAAGTTATCTGAACCAGCTTTCCGCCGACCCCATCGATTCCGGCTCATTCATCCCGCGATTCGGCAACAGGCAGGCGCCATTTCCGGTCTTTGATTTCGTGTTTTTCTCCCTCAACTCGAGCAGGCGCCATAATGTGAATTATCAAAGCGACTTCTTCCTTGCCGATCACTTACTTTCGCTGGGCCTCGAAGTCGAAGAGGAGCGCGGCGCCGTCAGCACCACTCGCGTGGATCGCACAAATACAGGCGTTTACCTCCAGGACCAGGTCATGGCCACGTCTCGACTCGCGATTACCGGCGGCATCCGCCTGGAAAATAATGAGAGCTTCGGTTTTGCCGCAATTCCTCGAGTTTCGGTGGCTTACCTCGCCAGAGATCCCGGCGCTCAAAGCTCCTTGGGAATGACCAGGGCGAAGCTCAACTTCGGCCTGGGTGTGAAAGAACCCACGTTTGTGGAATCTTTCAGCCCGAATTTCTTCTTTCAGGGAAATCCGGACCTTAAACCGGAGCGGACGACCAGTGTCGAGGCCGGTCTTGAGCAGGAGCTGGCGCAAAACCGCATCGTGCTTGAAGCGAATGCCTTTTATAATGTCTTCGAAGATCAGATTGCGTTTCGGGTGGTAGATCCAGAGACGTTTGAGGCATCCTTCTTCAACATAGCCAGGAGTCAAGCCTGGGGAATCGAGCAGATCCTGACATTCAGGATGGCGAACGATCTGAGGGCATCGGCCGGCTACACCTACCTGAACACGCGCGTCTTGAGGAGCGCCTCGCCGGGGGATCCGCAGTTCAGCGAGGGAGCCAGGCTGCTGCGCCGGCCAACTCACTCAGGCTTTCTGGGTTTGACCTGGAGATCCGGAAACTGGTCTTTGAATAGCAATGCTACTCTGATCGGCAACCGGGCCGACAGTGATTTTCACCACGGCCTGGCATTGACAGAGGCCGAGCCTTACGCAAAGTGGGATATGACGGCGAGCTACCGCATCCGTCCAGCCCTGGAACTCTACGCGACGGTCGAGAACCTGCTGGACCAGGATTACTTCGAGGCTCTGGGCTTCCCGGCACTGGGCGCCACCGTCCGGTCTGGGCTCAGAGTGCATTATGGAGAATAGAGCCAGCGGGCCAGCGATGATGGGGCCGCTCCCCGGGCGCCCTCCGGGTGGTCGCGGTTCGGATGCAATCGCAGTATCGGACGCGGTCGCAGTCACTGATGCCACCCAACCGAGCCGCAACTGTAAAGGAGCGGCCATTGCCGGGATTGCGGCGCTTTTTCTAATCCAGCTCGCCAGTCTTATGCCTGGGTTTGCCCAAGGTCTGGCGAGCTTTCCCCACACCGTCACCGGCAGCGACGGCAGTTCGGTAATTCTTCACCGCTCGCCCGAGCGAATGATCGTTTTCGACTCCGGGGGCATCGAGATTCTGTTTGCCATCGGTGAGGCAGACCGAGTCGTGGGCACCCACGAATTCGCCTCTTTCCCTCCGCAGGCCAACCAGATCCAGAGAGTCGGGAATTCATATGCCATCGACTTTGAAAAAGTCGTATCACTCAAGCCCGACCTCGTTTTCCTGTTCTTCGACCGGTTCGTCCCCGAGTTGAGAAGACTTGGCGTGCCCGTGCTCTACCTGGAGCCTCCGCGCACGCTGGCCGGGGTCCCGGAAAGAATCAGAACTTGGGGAAGGATTGTGGACAGAGCGCAGGCAGCCGAAAATGTAGCCCGTGAATTCGAGGCGGAGCTCAGAGGCATTGAGCAGACACTGGCGGGCATCAGACGCGGCCCCCGCATCTTCCACGATGCCGCTCCCGGGTTGTGGACCTTAGGGACAGACTCTCTGGCCAGCGACATCTACCGGCTCCTCAAGGCCGAGAACGTTTTCGCAGATCTTTCAAGCGCCCATCAGGTCAGTCCGGAGGCCCTGGTCGCCAGGAATCCCGAGGTGATCATCAGCGCCCATCTCTCAGGGCCGGAGTTTTTCAAGACGCACCCTGCTTTCCAGGCGCTGAGAGCGGTGAAACAGAGCCGAGTTTTTGTCGTAGACGCGGGGCTGATCAGCGTCAGTGGTCCCAGGCTGATACAAGGTGTAAGGCAAATAGCACAGGCTCTATACCCGCATCTTTTTCCACGAGCGGAGACGGATTGAAAACAGGGAAAAACCTCTGGCTATACTGCTTGATGGGATTGGCGGCAGTGGCGTTGGCCGGCGCCGCCAGCGCCGCAGCCGGCAGCGTCCATATTCCATTTTCGAGCGTCCTGGGCATCGCAGTCAGCCGGCTGCCTTTCTTTGATGCCCCCGGCACCCCGGAAGACTGGAATACCATCCTGTGGGAAATCCGCTTTCCAAGGATTGTGCTGGCGGGCCTGGTAGGAGCCGCGCTGGCTGTGGCGGGAGCCACTTACCAGGGCCTGTTCCGGAATTCGCTGGCAGACCCCTATCTGCTGGGTGTGGCTTCCGGCGCGGGCCTGGGGGCGACAATCGTGCTCACCACGGGCGCACCCATTTACCTCTATGGGTTCAGTCTCGTGCCCCTGGCCAGTTTCGCCGGCAGCCTTTTAGCGGTTTCAGCCGCCTACATCACGGCGGGCCGAAGAGCCGGGCCCCCTTCCCGTACCAGCCTGATTCTGGCAGGCGTGGTGGTGGGTTCGCTGGCCAGTGCGTTGACCAGTCTGCTGCTAATGCGCTCCGAGCCCGATCTAAGACCCGTCCTGGCTTGGCTCCTGGGCGGGTTTACGGGCGCTCACTGGGATTACGTGACGCTTACGCTTCCGTATTTGATTCCAGGCATGCTGGCCCTTTTAGCCTATGGACGGACTCTCAACGTCCTGCAGTTAAACGAGGACGAAGCCCAGCAACTGGGGATTGACGTGCGTAAAACGCGGCTCATCCTCGTGGGACTGGCCTCGCTGGTCACAGCGGTGGCTGTTTCGGTCAGCGGACTCATCGGATTCGTCGGCCTGATTGCGCCTCATGCCGTACGGCTACTGTGGGGACAGGATTACAGGCTGGTCCTTCCCCTTTCCATGCTGGCCGGGGCAGCCTTCCTGATCGTGGCGGATCTGGCGGCCCGAACGATGCTGGGCGCCATTGAACTGCCTGTAGGAATGGTAACCGCATTTTGCGGCGCCCCCTTTTTTCTCTATCTATTGCGCCGCGTGGGGAGGGATGCGCAATGAAGCCGATGCCCATCCTTAAAGCCGAAACGATCTGCTTTTCCTACGGATCACAAGCGGTCTTAAAAAATATCAATCTGGAAGTCACCAAAGGCGAAATGCTGGGCATTATCGGCCCAAACGGGGCAGGAAAGACGACTCTGCTGAAAGTTCTGGCGGGCATTTTGAAGCCGGCGGCGGGCTCGGTTTACCTGGACAGCACCGACATCCAGGCGCTGCCCCTGCGGGAACGCGCCCGAAAAATCGCCATGGTTTCCCAGCAGCCTGCCCTTCCCTTTGGCTTTACGGCCCTGGAGATCGTCACGATGGGTCGCAACCCTCATCTGGGGCTGCTCGAGTGGGAGGGTCCCAAGGATCTCGAATTGGCCCGCGAGGCAATGGAGGTCACGGGAACCATCGAGTTTACCGCCAGGTCAATCACTTCGTTGTCCGGAGGGGAGAGGCAGAGGGTCTTCATCGCCCGGGCCCTGGCCCAGCAGGCTCCGCTGCTCTTCCTGGATGAACCAACTGCCCATCTGGATCTCAACCGCCAGTCCGAGATCATGGACCTGATCGCTCACATTCAGAGAGAGAAGCAGGTGTCGGTCGTCGCCTCGATGCACGACCTCACTTTAGCCGGACAATACTGCGATCGCATCACCGCCCTGGTTGATGGGCAAATCAGCGCGCAGGGTGCTGCCCACGATGTCCTTACAACAGAAGTATTGTCCCGTGCTTTTGGCGCTTCCGTGTTCGTGATCAAGCATCCTTTCGCCAACACGCCCGTGGTACTCACGGGAGGACCCCCAGGGCTTGGAACCACAGGACTAACTGCTATGGCTGACAAGAGGCGGGAAAGAAAAGATTTAATCATCGGAGACTGAGATTTTGCGCGCAATTGTCATTGCCGGAACTCACAGCGGGGTAGGGAAGACCACGGTGGCGACGGGGATCATGGCCGCCCTGTCCAGGCGCGGCTACAAAGTTCAGCCATTTAAAGCCGGGCCTGATTACATCGATCCTTCCTACCACACCCGGGCCTGCGGCCTTCCCTCACGGAATCTGGACACTTGGCTTTTGAAGGAGCCGGTAGTCAGGGAGCTGTTTCACCGGGCTATGGCCGGAAAGGAAATCGCCGTCATCGAGGGGGTCATGGGCCTTTACGATGGAGCCTGCGGCGAAAATGAATCAGGCAGTACGGCTTATCTGGCCAAACTCCTCCGGATCCCGGTCATCCTGGTGCTGGACGCCTGGGCCGCCAGCCGCAGCGTGGGGGCTTTCGCGCTCGGGTTTAAGAATTTCGACCCTGAGGTCCAGCTGGCAGGAGTCATTCTCAATGGCATCGGAGGACCGACACATCTGGATCTCATCCGGCCTGCGCTGGCGAAGTGCGAGATTCCCCTTCTCGGTTATCTCCCCAGAAACAGCGATCTCGCCATCCCCGAGCGCCACCTTGGACTGGTGCCGACAGAGGAAGGGACGACTGAAGCCGGCCTGTTCGACCGGCTGGCGGCCCAGGCACAGGAAAGTATCGAGCTGGACAAAGTCGAGGCTATTGCCACTGGGGTAACTACCCCGGCAGGAGATGACACAATCTTCCCTCCCGAGGCCGTCAGTCCCCGGACGGCCATTGCTGTCGCCCAGGATCAGGCCTTCAATTTTTATTATCCCGACTCGCTCGATTTACTAAAAGCCTGGGGGGCTGAGCTGGCCCCCTTTAGTCCCCTGTCTGACAAGCAACTGCCCCGGCGCATCGGCGGCGTTTACATCGGCGGCGGGTTTCCGGAATTTTTCGCGGCCGAGCTCTCGGAGAACCGGAGCATGCTGCAGTCCCTGCGCCGTGCCGCGCAACGGGGACTCCCGATCTACGCCGAGTGCGGCGGGCTGATGTACCTGGGAGAGACTCTGGATGACCTGGAGGGCACTGTCAGGACCATGGCCCGGATCATTCCCGTGCATTCTTCCATGAGAGAGAGCCGTTTGACACTGGGCTACCGCACGATGAAAACGCTCAATGACGGGCCTCTCATGCGGTCGGGAGAGACCGTAAGGGGACATGAATTTCATCTCTCGAGCCTCAAGAAAGTAAGTGAAAAGGCGGTTCCCGCTTACGAGGTATTGGGGCAGGGGCGGCAGGAAGGTATCCGGGTCAAAAACGTCCTGGCCTCTTACATCCATGTTCACCTGGCGAGCCGGAAAGATCTTGCTCCCAGATTTGTCGATCTGTGCTCGCAGGCGGGAGGAAGCTGAAGTGCCTGCCAAGACACTGATGGTGCAAGGGACGGCGTCTTCTGTGGGCAAGAGTGTTCTGGTAGCCGCACTGTGCCGCATCTTTAGACAGGACGGCTGCAACGTCGCACCCTTCAAGGCCCAGAACATGTCGCTGAACTCCTGCGTCACTCCGGATGGAGGGGAGATCGGCCGAGCCCAGGTCGTTCAGGCCGAAGCCGCCTGCGTCCAACCCACCGTTGACATGAATCCCATTCTGTTGAAGCCGGAGGCCGACGATCGATCCCAGGTAGTAGTGCACGGCAAGCCCCTGCAAAGCCTGTCAGCTAAAAGCTACTTTTCATTGAAAGAAGCGCTGTGGGGGGCCGTAACCTCCTCCCTTGACCGGCTGCGAGAGGACTTCGACCTGGTCGTCATCGAGGGCGCGGGGAGTCCCGCCGAAGTCAACCTGAAGGACAAGGACCTGGTCAACATGAAGGTGGCCTCGTATTGTCAGGCTCCGGTTCTTCTGGTGGGGGATATCGACCGCGGGGGTGTCTTCGCCTCTCTGATTGGAACGCTGGAGCTGCTTGATGCTCACGAGCGCGACTTGATTCAAGGCTTCCTCATCAACAAGTTCCGGGGCGACATCAGCCTGCTGGAGCCCGGCCTGGAATGGCTCGAGGAACGAACAGGCATTCCGGTGGCAGGAGTGATTCCCTATTTCAAAGACATCTATATTGCGGAAGAGGATTCGATGTCTTTGGAGCGGCGAAACGGTATGAGCCGCAAGACCACCTTCCTGCTTGACATCGCCGTCATCGCGCTACGCCACATCTCGAACTTCGACGACTTTGATCCTCTGGCCCAGGAGGAATCAGTCCGCCTGCGCTACGTCGAATCGGCTGATGATCTGGGAAATCCGGACCTGATTATTCTCCCCGGATCAAAGAGTACGATTGCCGATCTGAATCATCTGCATAACTCTGGTATGGCGGCTGAAATTCTGACGCTGACAGGCTCCGGTACACCTGTAATCGGCATCTGCGGTGGATTTCAAATGCTGGGAGACTCCATTTACGATCCCGAACAGGTCGAGAGCCGACAGCAAACTTGCGCCGGCCTGGGACTCCTGCCTCTCAGCACCACCTTTGGCGCTGATAAATCTACCCATCTGGTGAAAGGGGAAGTGTTGCTGGGAAAAGGCCTGCTCAGAGGCGCTCAGGGGCTGTCGCTCAGCGGGTATGAGATTCATATGGGGCGGACGGACCTCCCGGAGGCTTTTGCTCCCTTTAGAATCAATCAGCGTTCCAGGGACGCCTGCTCCAGCCTGGACGGATGCCTGAGCGCAGAAGGAAACATCCTGGGCACTTATGTTCATGGGATCTTCAGCAACACTCGCCTGCGCCGGGCGCTGCTGGCGGAACTGGGCAGGCGAAAGCCGGTGGATCTCCCGCCCCCCGGCCAGGTCATCTCCAAAGAAGAGGAATACGACAAACTGGCGGAGCTCGTCCGTCAAGCCCTTGATATGAAGCTTATTTACAAGCGGATTGGATTATGACTGAAAACACAGAAACACTTCGAATCGTTTCACTCTGCCCGAGCGCCACGGAAACGGCTTATGCGCTGGGCCTTGGCCCCAGCATTGTCGGAGTAAGCCACCAGTGTGATTTCCCGCCGGAAGTATCGGGGCTGCCCAGGCTGACCAGATCTTTCGTAGAGGATCTGGGAGACAGCGCTCTCATCCATCAGGTCATCGCTTCCAACAAAGAGAGGTGGGGCACGATCTACGATGTTGATGAGGAACTCCTTGCGCAACTCAGGCCCGAGATCATTCTAACGCAGGAGGTCTGCAAAGTCTGCGCTTACCCCGCCGATGCAGCCCTCGAAGTCGCAGGCAGGCGACTCAACCGCTGCCTGGCTCTCCCCTTTCGAGCTGACCGCGTCCAGGACATTCTGAACAGCATTCGTGAGCTGGGGGAAGCAGCGGGAGTACCCGAGAGGAGCAGGCAACTTGTAAGCGAGATCTCCGAGACACGGGCATCAATTCGAGCGGTCACGTCAAAGCTGCCACGGAAGAAATCGTTCATGATGGAATGGATCGATCCAGTGCGGAATTCCGGGCACTGGATCCCCGAGTTGATGGAAGCGGCAGGGGGCGATGAACGGCTGGCCAACCGGGATGGCCAGACCGAGGTGTCGTGGGAAGATGTAGCGGCTTTTGGTCCGGAGGTGATCCTGATCTCGCCTTGCGGATTTGATTTCGAACGGGCCCTGGAGGAAATCCATAAATTCCGTCAGCGAGCCGGCTGGCAGGATGTCCCGGCAGTGAGAAGGGGCCAGGTTTTTCTGGGCAACGGCAAAATCATTACCAGATACACCCCCAGAATCCCGGCTGTCCTCAGGGCCATGGCCCATATGATTCACCCCGAGCATTTTCCCTCGTTCGCCGACCCGGAGATCATCCGCAAGCTATAAGAGCGCCCACAAAACGTGCATAATGGCCGCTCCTTAAAAAACGGCTGGGCGACGTGGATGACGAAATGAAGCGATTTCTGGGCAGCGCCCTTGGGCTTCCTCCGTTTGCGGGAGCTTTCCTTGATATGCTCGTACTGACGTTCGTCTTTTTTAGTCCAAGCTCTCGGCATACTATCTCCTTGCGCCTGTTTACAAGCAATTCCTGTCCCGGCCGCTGCTCAGGCGAGACCTATCTCTTCTTGCAGTTGCCTGGCCAGGAGGGGCGCCCGATCTTCATGCTTGAAATAGACGAACACATCGCCCGGCCGTGAGGAAATCCATTGGGCCCAGTTCCGCATCTCATCCGGCGTGTAATCCTCCTTGCGCAGGCGCATGTAAACAAAGGGAGCCGTGATCTCCCTCACGGCGGGCTTTTCCAGGGTCTCGACAATGGCCTGAGCGGCCCCATGCCGGCGCAGGGTGCTTAAGACTTCCTCGCACTGCCAGGAGTCATGGCGGAACTCCACAGCCAGGCGGACCTGGCTCGAATAAGCCTCCAGAAAGCTGGACAGGACGGAGACGTCCTTGCGAAAGTAAGGAGGAAGCTGGACCAGAATCACGGCCAGTCTGGAATCCAACCCAAGGGCGCTGCCCAGAAATCGCTTCATTTCGTCATCCACGTCGCGCAGCCGTTTTTTATGGGTGATCTGCTGGTTTAGCTTAAGCGTAAAGCGAAACTCGTCAGGTACCTGCGACGCCCAGTCCCGCACCGAAGCTTCTGAAGGAATTCGGTAGAAAGTGTAGTTGATCTCGGTGGTCGTGAAATGGCGGGCGTAGTAGGAGAGATACTCTTTTGGGGAAAGCTTTTCGGGATAAAAAAACCCCTTCCATTCAGAGTAGGAGAAGCCGGAAGTTCCAATGTAGATCATATCCTTTAATGTTAATGGAATTGCCGGCAAGGAGGAAAAATGTTCCCGTTTCAGCGATCTGGTATGATGGCCGCTCAAGGCATGTCAAGTTATGGATCAGGGCTTCTTTGGGGAAAGCCATCCGAGCCAGAAGTGGTGCTTTACACGGACGGAGCTTGCAGCGGCAATCCGGGACCCGGAGGATGGGCGTTTATCCTCAAACATCCGGCTTCAGGCAAAGTTCTGGAGTGCAGTGGAGCCGATCCGCTGACCACCAACAACAAAATGGAGCTTCAGGCGCTCATTGAGGGCCTCAAGAAGCTGAAGCAGCCGGCCTGCGTGCACGTAGTGACTGATAGTTCCTACGTTCAGAAAGGCATCACAGAGTGGATTGCCGGCTGGAAGCGACGCGGCTGGAAGCGCAAGACAAGCAACGGCTATGAGCCGGTGAAGAACGTCGAACTGTGGACGGAGCTGGACGAGTTAGTGGACAAGCAACGGCAGATCTCTTTCGAGCTGGTCAAGGGACATGTCGGGCATCCGGAAAACGAGCGCTGCGATGAGTTGGCGGTACAGGCTTACAAGGAACTGATGAGCCGCTGAGCCGCGGGCCGCGAAAGGGCGCCACAAAATATCCCGAAAAGGCACGCAAACCGGCTAGAGGTTAATCTGAAAGCGCATTTGAAAAATGTTGGCGGCACCGAGGCCGTCTCGATCGGAAGAAACGTAGTTCCACATGATTCGGGCGTTGGGATTCAGATACCAGTTCAGGCCCAGAGTAAAGTCGTCGAGTTTTCCTCCCATAATGGTTTCATCGGTCAGATCCAGGTGAGAATAGCGCACCGCAAGTTCCCAGGCGCCGGAATTTCCCGACCCGGAGAGAAAGTTGGAACGGGGCCTGACACTCCCAAATGCGCCGCTCGAGTTGCTGTAGCTGCGGTGCTCGCCTGTGAGAACTAAGCTGCCCTGAATGTAGTAAGCGTTGAAAGAGTCCCCCGTGCCAGCCGGCCTGTCGAGGACGACGTGGAAATACTCACCCTGAACAGAAGCGGGTCCGAAGAGCAGGGCCGCCTCAGCAGCAATGCGGTCGTCGGACTCGGCCGGCAGCGATTCCGTATCGACGAATCTGGGTGACAGGTGCACTTCCGGCCTCTGGCGAAAACGTACCAGGTTGTCGCCGGGACTGCGATGGCTGTAGGCAAACCCCAGATGAAGGAGCCGTTGACCGGAGCCGTCAGTCCAGGGGAGTCCGGTCAACCGACCTGTCAGGTTGAAGTCCCCATCCCCGACTGCTGTGCCGCTATCATCTGTGTCGCGAAACGTTCCCAGAGCCCAGGTCATCCGTCGATCAAAGGCCGTATTGCGGGCCATGATGCCCGTATTGCGGCTGGGAGCAAAGACATTTCCCAGAGATCTTTCCATAAAAGTAATGTTATTTGAGCTGGTCACTTCTTCGAGGCTGAAAGGCTCCTTGAAATGACCGGCCTGAACCCGGCCCACTCCGGGAAGACCCTGCAGGCCGGCATAGACGTCTTTTAAAGCCACCTCGCCGTTGGCGAAATCAAGCTGGATATTAAAGACAACGTGCTCATGAATCTCGCCCCCAAAGTTAAGGCGGAGACGCCGGAATTCGGTTCCGTTCTCAAGAGGACCCACCACTGCTTCCAATTCGTCGTCGCCCGAGATGAAGACCCAATCATTGTGAATGCGGCCTCCCAACTCCAAATGGAAGTTGCCGTCGGCGGTCTCGAACTGGAGGCCCTCGTCCCAATAAACATGAAAAGCCTTATCCTGTTCCTCCTGTGCTTGAACCTGAAGGGATAGCGAAAAAAGTACGAAAATCGTAAGTGCAAGGGATACGACTGTCTTGATCTTCATATGTCACAATCTTTACACAGAATTGACACGATGTAGTGACAGCCTCGTCACACGATTGCTAACTCAGCCTTGCACAGCGCCGGGGAGCGGCCACTATTGGGCAGAAATCAACAGCGCCCAGGGGAGGGTGGTGAAAAGGTTGGCGAGGGGGAGGACCAGACCGCCGTTTTCCGTGACTACCGGAATCGCTTCGCCGGTCAAGGCTTGGCGCAATTCACGCGGAGCATCTGGGGCCAGGATCAGACGCGTGTCCGCCCAGGTGTCCAGACCCAGAGGGAAGCGGCCGGGCCGGCTCAGGTGAGTGAAAAAACGAGGGACGGCCAGGAGGAAACACTCATTGTCGATGCGGCGCATGAAGGCGCACACATTGTAAGCTCGATCTCCGATCACTTCGAGCGGCTCATAGCTCCCCTCCTGAAAGAGCCGCTTCCTCGCGTTGCGCAGCTCCAAGGCCTTGTACGTAAAGAACAGCTTGATCCTGCCGTCCTGCCACGAGCTCAGCAGTTCCGAGGTGAGGCCAGGCCGGTCGCGGCCTTCGTCATTCTTCAATCGAGCCAGCAGGCGCCTGCGGGTGTCGAAATCCACTGGCCGGCGGTTGTCAGGATCGACCAGGCTAAAGCTCCATAGCTCAGTGCCCTGATAGAAGTCCGGAACTCCAGGGGAACAGACCTTCAGTAGAAGCTGAGACAGCGAGTTCAGAGCTCCATAAAAGGCAATCTGCTGCTGAAAGTGGAGGAAGTCTTCCATAAAAGGGCCGGAGGCTGAAAAGAGGAACTCTACGAAGCCCTGAAGAGTCCGCTCATGCGCCGCGTGAGGCCGGCTCCAGCGGGTATTTACCTTGGCCTCGCGGGCGGCTTTGATCAGGTATTCTTTGAGCCGATCTTTAAAGTCAGGCCGCTCCGCTTCAGCCAGGGGCCAGGCGCCGACCAGGCTCTGGTAGATCAAGATCTCCTCATTGGGCTCCGGAATCGGCCGGCCATCCACCAACTGCATCCCGGAGCGGTTCCACTCGCTCCAGCGCTGGAGACGTTCTTCCCAGGCCTGCGGCAACTCGCTCAAGACATTGATTCGCGCCCGGACGTCCTCACTGCGCTTCGTATCATGCGTGGAGGTGGCATTGAGCGTACAGGGCCAATACTGGAGTCGATGGCTGTTGAAATCATGAAATTTCTCTAGTGAAATGGCGCCCGCTTCCGGATCAGCTCCAACTTCGTTAATTGAGATCAGACGGTTATCCACGTAAAAGGCGGTATCCTCCACACCTTTGGCCGTTACAGGGCTCGCGAACTTCTGCCATTGCATGACGAATTGCAGCCAGTCCCGCCGTTGCTCCGGGGCTCCAGTGTCCAGCAACAAGACGCGCCGCAGAAAGGTGAAGACCGGCACGCCAATCGAGGGATTCCTGCGCCTGGCCTCCCCTAAGGCACGCTCAATTCTTGAACGGTCGCGCACCGAGACCTCGCAGGCTCGCGTGTAGCTACGGTAGACACTCAGACAGGCAGTCACTTCCACCAGAGAGCGATCCAGGTCTTTTACGGGGAGGTCGCGCCCGTGACGGTCGTGATCGGCCAGACGTTTCAGATGCAGGCCCAAAGTGCGGATTTCGCCTGCGAAAAGCTTCTGGATGACTTCCTTTTTCTTGTGATAGACGACGTCCGGGCGGCTGGTTTTCAGGCCGGTAAAGCGCATGTAAAGGGAATTCAGGACCGCCAGACCCTGTGGCTCGACGAAGATGCCGTTGAGCAGGTTGAGATGGTCGTAGCCGGTGGTGCCACAGACCGGCCAGTCGGCGGGCAGGTCTTCGTCGCCCGCGAGGACTTTTTCGACGAGGACGTAGAGGGGCCGCTCCCTGACGGTCGCGGCTTGAATGGATTCCGGCGAACCGATGGGTTCCGGCGAACCGATGAGTTCCAGTAAGCGTGTACAGATGGACTCCTGCAAGCGCATGAGGTAACCGGCAGGGTCGGTCAGTCCGTCAATATGGTCGATGCGCAGGCCCGTGATTTTCCCTTCTTCGATCAGGCGAAAAACCAACGCATGGACATCCTCGAAGGCTTGCGGGTTTTCAACCGAAACCGCGATCAAGTCGCTGATATTGAAGAAGCGGCGATAGTTCAGCTCTTCCCGGGCTTTGCGCCAGTAGGCCAGCCGATAGGGCTGCATTTCCAGAAGCTGATGCAGCCGTTCCAGGTCCATCGGTCCCTCTTCTATAAATGGATGCGAGGACGGCGCCAGCGGAAGCCTGAGCCGGTGGTAGTGAAGGAAGTGTGTCTCCTCTTCGGATGTGACGCGCAAATTGCCGCTCTCCAGTGCCTGCCCATAGGGCTCTCCCAGAACAGGGAGCATGACACGATTTTGAAAACTGTTGCAGGCGGGATTCCAATCAATATCAAAATAAGAGGCATATCTGGATTCGGGGCCGTACTGGAGGACATCCGTCCACCAGGGGTTTTCGGTATCCAGTGCCATGTGGTTGGGAACGATGTCCAGCAGCAGTCCCATTCCCCGGCTCCTTAGCTCCTGCGCCAGAGCGTCGAAGTCCCGCTCGGAGCCGAGTTGGGGATTGAGGCGAGAGAAATCTATGACATCGTAGCCGTGGGTGCTCTGCGCGCGAGCCTTAAAGAGAGGCGAGGCGTAAAGATCGGAGATTCCCAGGCCATGAAGATAGGGGACGAGTGATCGAGCATCCTGAAAACGAAAGGATGAGTTGAACTGCAGCCGGTAGGTTGCGGCTGGGACTCGCATTTACGCCTCCTGGGCGACCGGAATGGCAATAGCCAGTTGATCCCCCAGGGAGACAAAATGCCCGATCCATTTCTGCGCCTGAGGGTCACCAGACTCCGCCTTTTCCCGGATTCGAAAGTACACCCCATTCAGCATGTTCCAGTAAAGATTTTGCGGCTGGCGCAGATTGACCTCGAAGGGCAGAGAGCGGGCAATCTTTGCCGTTGCTTCAACTTTCTGAAGGAGAGTCAGGTTCTCCGGATGGGCGGACAGAGCCGTCGCCAGGTTTTCCAGGCTGCCGCGCAGGACGAACTCCAGCCCGGCGGCGTCCAGATCCAGCCTTTCCTCCCGGGCCTCCTCGAGCAGTGCGTGCACCCTTTTCAGATCAAAATCTTCCTCATGAAAAGCCAGCTTTAGATCTCTGTTCAGGACGAATTCTCCCGGAAGCCTGAAGGCCTGCGGCAATGGAATATTGAGGTCTCCCATGAGCCGTATCATGAAAGAGTACTGGTTGTGAATCCTGCGGTATTCGTTTTCCAACTCGGCCAGGTTGGATTCCATGATCTTGTCCACGATCTTGCGCTGCTCATCGCGGAAGAGAGACTTCAGAGAATAAGTGGAGGTCCCGAAGTGCTTGTCCAGAGCGCGGATCGTCCCGGTCAAATCAGCCTTCTTGAAGGGAGTGATGATCTCGCGGCTCATGGCCTGATATGCCTCTTTCTCCTTCGTGAGGCGGACCGCTCCGTGCAGATTGCCCTCGGCAAAGTAGAGGGCGCCGAAGCCCAGCCGCCCCGATTCGCGCGTGATTTCCGAAGTAATTAGGGCTCGCGCCACAATCAGCCTGGCTTTGCCGGACTCCTCCTCCTGAAAATCCTCGCGATCCACTGCGTAGCAGTAGATCCGATTTCGTTTTGAGTGGGGCTCGAAGAGTGAAGTGACGGCGAAGTGCGCGGCAACCCTGTTCAGGTCTACGAAGGCGGGCTTGACGAGTTTGTCATAGATGCGCCGTCCATTTTCGTGCTCGACAAGGTTGCTTTCGGCCGCTTCAAGCCTCTGCAGAAAGGGTTCTTCCAACTCCGTCTGGAACAACTCCTGCCCGAGCTGAACCGCGCGGCCCGCATACTGGATGACCTGAACGGTTTCGATCCCCGACAGCTCATCAAAGAACCAGCCGCAGCTCGTGTACATCAGCATGGCATGGCGCTGCATTTCGAGCAGCTTCAGCACGGTAATCTTCTCCTCGTCCCCGAGCGGACGGCTGGCGTACTGACTCAGGAAGCCGTTGAGGTTTCCATCCGACCGATTGAGGATGACCCGGATGAAGCCGTCCCGGGCGGCCCATGGGACGTGAAAAAACTCAGCCGCCTTCTGCTCGTAAAGGGGCGCCAGGGTTTCCCGCAGCCAGTCCAGTGCGGCGCGCAAGGGCCCTCGCCACTCCTGGTTCCATTCCGGATGCGCCCCGGTATTGCAGCCACAGTTCTCCATCCATCGGCCCAAGCCGTGAGCGCAGCTCCAGGCTGTGTTCTCGAGGATCTGGACCTCGTGAGTGGGCGGGTGTTTTTCCAGGAACTCAGCGTAGTTGGTGATCTCGACGATTCTTTTGGAGTCGATGTACTGCAGCGCATAGGCCAGTGCCATATCACCAAAGCGATGATGATGGCCGTAAGTTTCCCCGTCAGTTGCAATATGAAGCAGTTGGGGCCATTCCCTTTCCTCATTGAAGCCGCTGCTCAGGCGGTGTGCGAAATGCTCTCCGCTGCCAAGCAGGCGCTCGAAGGCCACTGCCTGAGAAATCGGTCCGTTGTAAAAAAACAGCGTGATGCTGCGCCCTGACGGCAGCGCCTGCTGATAGGCCATCGTGGGATCGATCTCACCGCCTGTGACGCCTTCCCATCTCTTGCCGCCTTTCCTGCGCACCTTGGCGGCCTGGTAAGGTGAGAGGATGGTGAATTGAATTCCGTGCTCGGCCATCAGATCCAGCGTTTCAAGATCGACAGCCGTTTCGGGAAGCCACATGCCCTCGGGCTTGCGCTGAAAGCGCTGCTCGAAATCGCGGATTCCCCAGATAATCTGCGTCTCCTTGTCCCGGCGATTGGCCAGGGGCATGATCATATGATTATAGGCTTGCGCCAGAGCTGACCCGTGTCCGGAGAACCTTTTCAGGCTCTCCCGATCGGCTTCCAGAATTCGCTCGTAGACATCAGGCGCGTTGGCCTGAAACCAGCTCAGGACGGTGGGTCCAAAATTGAAGCTGATCCTCGAATAGTTGTTGACGATATCCGTGATATAGCCCTTGCCGTTAACGATGCGGGAAGCCGCATTCGGCGCATAACACTCCGCCGTGATTCGTTCGTTCCAGTCGTGGTAGGGATAAGCGGAATCCTGCTGCTCAATGGCCTCCAGCCAGGGGTTCTCCCTCGGCGGCTGGTAGAAATGTCCGTGGATGCAGATATAACGTTTCATAGGTTAAAAGTCAAAGGGTCCCTCCTCCCCTTCGAAAATAGCACAAAGGAATGCGCGTTCATTTCCAGCATGGCCTCACCACTTGAATCGAACTTCGCGGAAAGCCCGCTGCCCGGGCCATTCCACTGCTCCTCCGAGCTGTCCAACATTTTCTCCCAGCGGCCTTCCGAAAAGGGGAGCTCAACGGAGACCCGGCATTCCCCGAAGTTAAAAACGAGAACTGCCTCGTGTCCTCCAGTCCAGCGCCGCAAGAAGAGGGTCTTCTGCTCTTCACGAGCGATCACCTCCAGATCATCCTTGCTCAAATTTAGCAGCGCCGGGTGCTCTCTGCGAAGCCGTATAAGAGCCTTGTAGAAGCTGAGCAGCACGCGAAAAGGCGCCTCCTCGTACAAACGATGGTTGAGCTGCGCGCTTGAGAAGGTGGCCTCATCCTGAGGATCCGGCGGCTCCCCCGGCCACTGGAAAGAGGCGAACTCCTCCCAGCGGCCCTTCCGGACCGCTTCCTGTAACCCGGGGTCAGAGTGGCTGACAAAATAAGGAAAGGGCGCGGGCTCTCCGTATTCCTCTCCCATAAACAGCAGCGGCAGGAAAGGGGACAGGATGACGGCTGCAGCCACCAGTTTCTGTCCTTCAAAGGAGAGCATCTTGCTCAGCCGCTCTCCCAGCCTGCGGTTGCCGACCTGATCATGGTTCTGGGCAAAGACGACTAATTTCCGGGCCGGTATCTCCCGGGAGCTATTCCCATGCCGACGTTTTCGAAAGGAGGAATATTGGCCCGAGTAAACGTAGCCTTCCTGTAAAGCTTTGGCAAACTGTGAGAGTTCGCCGAAATCCTCATAATAGCCCGTTTTTTCGGGAAGCATCAGCGTCCGAAGGGAGTGATGAAAGTCGTCATTCCACTGGGCATCGAACTCCCACCCTCCCCGATCACGAGAGTGCACCACTTTCGAATCATTTAGAGCGCTCTCGGCGATGAGATGGATCTGACGGCCCAACCGTGCAGACTCCGCCTTTACGGCCGCCGTCAGCTCTGCCAGGAACGGCTGAGCTGAAAAATCCCGGATTGAATGGACGGCATCCAGCCGCAGGCCGTCGATATGGAATTCACGAATCCAGTAGAGCGCATTTTCAAGAAAGAAGCGGCGGACTTCATCACTGTGGGCGCGGTCGAAGTTAATGGCCTCACCCCAGGGCGTCCTGTATTGATCGGTGAAGTAATATCCGAAATTGGCCAGATAATTTCCCTCAGGGCCGAAGTGGTTGTAAACCACATCCAGAATCACGGCCCGGCCCACCCTGTGGCAGGCATTCACGAGCTGACGCAATTCGTCGGGTCCGCCGTAGGAATTCTGGACGGCAAAAGGGTAGACGCCGTCATATCCCCAGTTGCGCTTTCCCGGAAATTGAGCGATCGGCATCAGCTCAACGGCCGTGATCCCGAGGTCCAACAGGTAATTTAAATAGGGAAGAATGGCAGTAAAAGTTCCCTGAGCAGTGAACGTGCCGACGTGAATCTCATAAAGAATGTAATCCTGCAGCGGCACGCCCTTCCATTCAGTGTCGGTCCATGAAAATTCCGTATGCATGACCTGAGAAGGGCCGTGTACTCCGCGGGGCTGAAAGCGGGAAGCCGGGTCGGGGAATTCGCTCTCCTCGTTGAGCCTGTAAATGTAAAGAGCGCCTGGCTCGACGTCCTGGGCGACAACCTGGAAATAGCCTTTTTCGGCCCCCTGCATCGGGATAAGCCGGTCTTCGGGTTCGAGAATGTGCACATCGACTTGCCGCGCCTTGGGCGCCCACACACAAAACTCGGTTCGCCCTTCTCCCAGATAGGAGGCGCTAAGTCTGCTCACGTTGGCTCTTCAGAAACACGATGCCCAGAGGCGGCAGCGTCAGGTGCAGCGAATAGGGCCTGCCGTGGACAGCAAACGGAGCGGCCTCCACTCCGCCCATGTTTCCCTGGCCGCTGCCCCCGTAATCTCTGGCATCGCTGTTCAGGATCTCGTGCCAGAAGCCTCCCCGTGGAACTCCCAAGCGGTAGTTGTGGCGAGGCACCGGTGTAAAGTTGCCGGCCACGGCGACCAGATCTCCCGTGGACGGGCTCTTGCGGAGAAAGGTCAAGACGCTCTGCTGGGAATCGTTGGCGTCGATCCATTCAAAGCTGTCGGACGTGAATTCTAGATCATGAAGGCCCGGCTCCCTTCTGTAAGCCCGATTCAATTGCTCCACCCATTTCTGCACCCCCGAGTGAAGCGGGTAGTCCAGAAGGTGCCATTCCAGACTGCCGTCGTGCTGCCATTCCGTCCACTGGCCGATCTCGCCACCCATAAAGAGCAGCTTCTTGGCCGGCTGGGCATACATGTAACCGAACAGAAGCCTCAGATTGGCGAACTTTTGCCAGTAATCGCCGGGCATTTTGCCCAGCAGCGAGCCTTTTCCGTGGACCACTTCATCGTGGGAGAGGGGCAAAGCAAAGTTTTCGGTAAACGCATAAAGCATGCGGAAGGTCAGGTCATTGTGGTGAAACTTCCGATGGACTGGCTCTTTGGACATGTATCTGAGCGTGTCATGCATCCAGCCCATGTCCCATTTCATGCCGAAGCCGAGTCCTCCAACATAAGTCGGCCGGGCAACCATGGGCCAGGCTGTGGATTCCTCCGCGATGGTTTGAACGTCGGGATAATTCTTATAGACCTCCTCGTTAAAGCGGCGCAGGAAATAGATGGCCTCCAGGTTTTCCCGCCCGCCGTGGCGGTTGGGCACCCACTCTCCCGGCTTGCGGGAATAGTCGCGGTAAAGCATGGAAGCCACAGCGTCCACGCGAATACCGTCGATATGATACTTATCGAGCCAGAAAAGGGCGCTGCTCAGGAGAAAATTCCGAACCTCATTTCTCCCGTAGTTGAAAATGTAGCTGTTCCAGTCCGGGTGGTAGCCTTCCTGAAGATTGCCGTGCTCGTAGAGGTGGGTGCCGTCAAAGTACCCAAGTCCATGCTCGTCGGTGGGGAAATGAGATGGGACCCAGTCCAGGATGACCCCAATCTCGTGCTGATGAAGATAGTCCACCAAGTACATCAGATCCTGCGGGGTCCCGAAGCGGCTGGTGGGCGCGAAAAAGCCGGTGGTCTGATATCCCCACGATCCGTAAAAGGGGTGCTCGGTCAGGGGCATGAATTCAATATGCGTAAACCCCAATCGATTGACGTATTCCGCCAGGCGCGGAGCCAGCTCGCGATAGGAGAGCCAGCGGTCTCCATGCTCCGGGACCCGCATCCACGAGCCCAGATGGACTTCGTAGATGGACATCGGGGCGTCAAGCGTGTTGTGGCGACTGCGTGAATTCATCCAGACATCATCGTTCCACTCATAGTCCAGTTCCCATACCACAGACCCGGTTTTGGGCGGGGTTTCGGTGTGAAAGGCGTATGGGTCGGCTTTATCCACCTGATAACCGCCAAAACGGGAGACGATGTGATACTTGTAAATTGCCCCGGGCTTCAGGTCCGGAATAAAGCCCTCCCAGATACCCGACTCAGAACCCTCCAGCGAATGTTTCTTCTTGTTCCATTGATTGAAATCGCCGATGACGAACACGGCTGCGGCGTCGGGCGCCCAGACGGCGAAGTGCGTTCCCGACAATTTGCCGCCGCGCCGCTCGGAAGAACGCGGCTGGGAATCGATGTACTGCGCTCCCAGTTTCTTATAGAGCCGGAAATGGTTCCCTTCATTGAAAAGGTAACGGTCGTCATCAGTGATCAAACGAACATCGGTCCTAGTGCTTTTTTGTGCCATGTCTATAACTTCACACTCTCTGCCGAACCAGTTGCAGAATACCGACCAGCGGGATGCTCACCCAGTCAGGACGGTTATTAAGCTCGTAGCCCAGCTCGTAAATCGCTTTTTCCAGAAGGTGCACGTCCAGAAGCACTCTTAGCTCCTCCCGGCTTTCAGGCAGGAAAGGGGCGCTGCCCGCCCTGTAAAGATAGGCCTTCAAGAAAACTACAGATACCCAGTGATGCCAGAGGCGGGCCCATTGCTCCAACGAATGGAAGCCTTCCGAAGTAATCCACCCGGCGGACTGGTGGGCGAAGAGGGAGGAATAAGCGGCATAGTGGAACGAGCGGAGCATGCCCGCGACATCCCTTAAGGCGGACCTCTTGAGCCTGCGCTCCGAAAACGGGCGAGCCGGCTCTCCCTCGAAATCGATGATGACGAAATCCTTCCCGGTATGCAGGACCTGGCCAAGGTGGTAATCACCGTGGCAGCGGATGCGCATGGCCGTGAGCTTGCGGGCCAGCAGCGAGCCAAAAATTCTTGTTGCCTCGTCCCTGAGGTCGAGCACCTCCTGTACGTTAGTTGCAATCAACTCCGGCAGGTGTCTCTGCCTGCGCCGGAGCACTTGGTAGTTCTGCGCCACCAGCGTGCGCAGTGACTGATAATAAGATCTCTGAGTCATGGCGGTGAACGGCTCGGGAGCGAAATCGGGATTCTCCGGGTCTGAGGAGAGCGCCAGATGAAGTTCGGCAGTACGCTCCCCGAGCAAGCGGGCGGATTCTATGTAAGTCCCGAGGATCTCGAAGACGTCGGCCGGCACCTGTTCCTCAGCCAGATCCAGGACCGGCAGATCCGGCGCACGGTATTCGTCGAATCGGTCAAGCCGTGACAGGGCCCGTTCCATATAGCGACTCAGGTTATCCAGCGTATAGCGCCAGGCATCTCCTTCGTTCTGAACGTATGCCTGAAGCACGCCGAGTATCATGCGCTGGCCACTCCGGGAGCGATATTCCAGTCCTCCGACAACAGCCGGACTCTGGCTGAATCCTTTTTCGGTCAGAAAACGTCCGATCTCGAGCTCCGGGTTCTCGCCTTCCTCCAGGCGCCGGAATATTTTGAGAATCAGCCGCCCTCCGTATACGACTGAGGTGTTGCTTTGCTCGGCTCTTGAATAGGATGGCTCCAGGTTCTGCTCTCTACCGCCCCTTACCCGGTTGAAGGCTTGGGTGGGCCAGATCGTGAGATCCCCCTCTCTTCCTTTGAAGCGGCGACGGGCGGCGACAGCGTCCAGCAGCGCCTTGCAAAGTTCTTTATCGAAAAGCGCATCGTAAAGCAGGGCGTCCTCGTCTCTCTCTCGAGTTCTCACTTTGATGTCGGAAACCACCGCATAAGGAAAGGCGTGTTGGATGTGATGCGCCTTGTCGCCGCTGTCAAAGGTGAGAGGAAGGACATAAGTCTCAGGGTCCCCTTCAAAGTATTCGATCTTCACCAGTGTGACGTAGGCTGTTTTCGCGTTGCTCTCTACGGGCAAGGCTTCGACAATCTGCGCGGAGCGGAGACCACGCGCCTTTCCGCCAAACCAGCGGCGCGGCGCAATATAATCCGCAAGAATCTCCTCCAGGGCGGCTTTGGACTTGCCTTGAAAAAGCTGGTCGATGCCGGCCGTAAGGACCAGTTCGGGGCCTCGGGTCGAAATCTTCACTGGGTCTTCTACGCGTTCAGCCTTCAGTACAAACCAGTAGAAGGCGTGCGGCCCAAGAGTGGCCAGATAAGGCAGTCCTCCAATACGTGGGAAAGCGTTGCGGCTAAAAACCTCGACCGGCACCATGCCCTGAAATTCGGACAGGTCCAGCTCAACATACTGGGCAAAGCGGGAAAGATTAGCCAGCACCAGAATCGTCTGCTTCTCAAAAGAGCGGGTGTAGGTCAATACCTTCCGATTTTCAGGGTGAAGGAATTTCAGGTCGCCCCGGCTGAAGGCCTTCAGGCGCTTTCGCAAAGCAATGATCCGCTTCATCCACCAGAGCAGGGAATGGGCGTTATTGGCCTGGGCCTCCACATTAATGGCTTGGTGGTGATACTCGGGATCAATGATCGTGGGGAGATAGAGCCTCTGCGGGTTTCCTCTCGAAAAACCGGCATTTCTATCGGCGCTCCACTGCATGGGCGTGCGTACCCCATCACGGTCGCCCAGGTAGATATTGTCTCCCATACCGATCTCGTCTCCGTAATAAATCACGGGCGTGCCGGGCAGAGAGAAGAGCAGCCCGTTCATTAGTTCGATCTTTCTCCGATTATTCCCCAGCAGCGGAGACAGGCGCCGGCGGATGCCGAGGTTGATGCGTGCCTGCGGATCGTAGGCGTAGACGCGGTACATGTAGTCGCGCTCTTCGTCCGTAACCATCTCCAGGGTCAGTTCGTCATGATTGCGCAGGAAGAGCGCCCACTGGCAGGTATCCGGGATTTCGGGCGTTTGCTCGAGGATGTCGATTACCGGAAAGCGATCCTCGGTCCGGATGGCCATGAAAAGTCTGGGCATCAGGGGGAAATGGAAAGACATGTGGCATTCATCCCCGGCTCCAAAGTAAGCCACCGCGTCTTCGGGCCACTGATTGGCCTCGGCCAGCAGCATGCGATTGTCGAATTTCGTGTCGAAGTGGGCCCTTAGTTCTTTTAAGAAGCTATGAGTCTCAGGTAGGTTTTCGCAGGTCGTGCCCTCGCGCTCAAATAGATAGGGAATAGCGTCCAGGCGTAGCCCATCGACTCCCATCCCCAGCCAGAAGTTCATGATTCGAAGCACCGCCCGGCGGACTTGGGCGCTGTCAAAGTTCAGGTCAGGCTGATGCGAGTAAAAGCGATGCCAGTAATAAGCCCTGGCCATCGGATCCCAGGCCCAATTGGAGGACTCGAAATCTTTGAAGATGATCCGCGTGTCTTTGTAGCGATTGGGAGTATCGCTCCACACGTAAAAATCACGCCATCGGCTCCCCGGCCGGGCCCGGCGAGCCCTTTGAAACCAGGCATGCTGGTCTGAAGTGTGATTGATGACCAGCTCTGTAATGACTTTCAAATCCCTCTGGTGGGCAGCCCTGAGTAACGCCTTGAAGTCGCGAAGCGTTCCATAGGCGGGATTAATTCTGGAGTAGTCGGCAATGTCGTAGCCATCGTCCTTTAATGGCGAGGGGTAAAACGGGAGCAGCCAGAGCGCCGTCACTCCCAGATCCTGCAGGTAGTCGAGCTTTTCCGCCAGCCCCTTGAAATCGCCGACTCCATCTCCGTCGCTGTCCCGGAAGGACCGCACGTGCAACTCGTAAATAATCGCGTCCTTATACCAGAGTGCCTCGGCCATTCTTCCTCGCTACATCTCGCTACATGAAGTATTCAAAATCGTGCTCAGTCCGGACTCGTCTGCGAACTCTCAGGATGTGGGCCGGCACGATCCTCGGGTCCAGCTCAACATAGTTGCGTTTTCCCTGCCACAGATAGCGGGCTCCCGTCAGCAGGTCGTGCGCCTGGAAAGAGAGATCCGGATCGAGCCCAAAACTTTCCAAGGGAATCTCGATCCATCCCGACTGGGTGTGGTAGGGGTCCAGATTGACCACCATCACTATCAAATTGGATTCATCGTCGCTCTGCTTGCTGTAGCAGATCAACTGCTCGTTATCGACAGCATGAAACCGCAGGCTTCGGTCGGATTGCAGTGCACGGTTTTCGCGCCGGATGCGATTGACTGTCGAGATCAGCTCCTTCAAGCTGTCCGGCCCATAAAGGTCCCAGTGGCGGACCTGGTACTTCTCGGAATTCAGGTAGTCCTCGCTCCCCCAGTCACGGGCCTGATTCTCGAGCAACTCGAAGGCGGGACCGTAAATGCCGTAGCTGGCGCCCAGCGTGGCTGCCAGGATCAGCCTGATCATGAAGGCGGGGCGCCCCCCCGTTTGCAGGTACTGGGTCAGGATGTCCGGGGTATTCGGCCACAAATTGGGCCGGAAATAGTCTCGGACTTCGGTTTGAGTCAGCTCCGTAAAATACTGCGTCAACTCCCATTTCGTGTTGCGCCAGGCAAAGTAAGTATAAGACTGGCTAAATCCCAGTTTGGCCAGGCGGTACATAACCTTGGGGCGGGTAAATGCCTCAGAGAGAAAAATAATCTCCGGGTTCTCCTTTTTGATCTCCCCGATCAACCACTCCCAGAAGGGAAAGGGCTTGGTGTGGGGATTGTCCACTCGAAAGATATGGACACCCTGCTGGATCCAGAAATCGACGACACTTTTCAATTCTTCCCAGAGTTCCTGCCACGCGTCAGACTCGAAGTCGAAGGGGTAAATATCCTGATACTTCTTCGGCGGATTTTCAGCGTACTGGATGGATCCGTCCGGCCGCCGGCGAAACCACTCGGGGTGCGCCTGGACATAAGGATGGTCCGGCGCGCACTGATAAGCCAGGTCCAAGGCTACTTCCAGACCGTAATCTCGAGCCTTCTTGATCAGGCTCTTGAAATCCTTGAGCGTACCGAGTTCCGGGTGGATACTCTTATGCCCGCCTTCCCTGGCGCCGATGGCCCAGGGACTTCCGGGATCTTCCGGCTGAGCCTCCATGGCGTTATTTTTTCCTTTGCGGTTGACGCGACCAATCGGGTGGATGGGGGGAAGGTAGAGGACATCAAATCCCAGTTCGGCGATATAAGGGAGCCACTTCTCGCAGTCTTTCAAAGTGCCCTGCCGGTCGGGATCTGAAGAGGTGGAGAGGGGGAACAGCTCATACCAAGAGCTGAAACGCGCCCTCTCGCGCTCGACTATGACTGCCAGCTCCCTCTTGTATGCCGTGCTATTCGAGCAGGGCGAATGGCGGGACATGAGAGCGGCCAGCCTGTCGCTCAGCAGAAGCGCAGATTGCGCCTGGCTGTTCGCCGCCGACCCGGCCTCACGCAGTAGAGACTTTAGCAGGCTTGCGGCTTTGCCGGAACGCTGACCGGCGGCCTCCTTGACCAGCGCCAGGCCGGCCTGAAGGTCAACCGTCACGTCCTGTCCGGCCTCCAGCTTTTTCCTCGTGTCTCGTCTCCAGGATTCAAAGCGATCCACCCAGGCTTGAAGCGTATAAAGGTAACGGCCCATCTCGCTGACCAGAAAACGGCCCTGCCAGCGGTCGTTGACCATCATCTCCAGCGGCGCTTCCATCCAGTCAGGGTCGGATTGGCGGCGGAACAGGAGCACGCCTGAGATTAAATCGTGGCTGTCGGTGAAAATATCGGCCTCGACAATGACTTCCTCGCCCACCGTCCGCTTGATCGGAAAACGGCCACAATCGATCTCCGGACTGACACGCTCGATTATGACTCTTCGTTTTCCTTCTGCCATCGGGCTCCTGAGTTAGCCACGGATTTCATGGTTCTGCGTTATCCCTGAAATCCGTGGTATTAGTCTCGCTCACTTCGCCACCACGACTGTCTGGATGTTGACGAACTCGCGGATGCCGTACTCGGACAGCTCCCGGCCATAGCCCGAGTTCTTGACGCCTCCGAAGGGCAGCCGGGGGTCGGAAGCCGTCATGCCGTTGATGAAGACCTGTCCTGCTTCGATTTGGCCGGCCAGCTTGCGCGCCCGCTCCAGGTCGGCAGTCCAGAGGTTTGAGCCCAGCCCGTAAGGCGAATCGTTGGCCAGCCGGATCGCCTCTGCTGCATCGCCGGCCCGGATCATGGCGGCTACCGGACCGAAGATCTCTTCAACGGCAGCCACGTTATCCGGGCTCACATCGGTCAAGACCGTCGGCTCAAAGAAGAACCCGCGGCCGGGTCTTTTTTCGCCGCCGATGATTATTCGGGCGCCTTGTCCTTTCGAACGCCCCACCTGCTCTTGCAGCGAATCTCTAAGATCAGCCCGGGCCAGCGGGCCTATAAAAGTGGAAGGGTCTGTCGGATCTCCTACCTTAAGGTTCCGGACCTCCTCGACGAATCGCTCCTGAAAATCTTCAAAGACTTCGGCCGTGATGATGAAGCGCTTGGCTGCGATGCAGCTCTGGCCCGCGTTCTGGAAGCGGGCCCGAACGCCCGTCTTTGCAGCGGCTTCCAGATCGGCATCCTCTAACACGATAAACGGATCGGAGCCACCCAGCTCCAGTACCGACTTCTTTATAGACTCTCCGGCACGCGACCCTACTTCCCTGCCTGCACGGTCGCTCCCGGTCAGGGTAACCGCCGCGATCCGGGAATCCTCAATCAGGGCACCGGCAGCCGAGGATGAGATTAGCAGGGACTGGAAAACGCCTCTGGGAAATCCGCTTTGGGTGAAAATCTCCTGTATGGCCAGAGCGCACTGCGGCACGTTTGAGGCGTGCTTCAGAATGGCCGTATTGCCTGCCATCAGGGCTGGGGCGGCGAAGCGGATCACCTGCCAGAGAGGGAAGTTCCAGGGCATGATGGCCAGCACCGTTCCTAAAGGCGTGAACTGGACATAGCTTTCCCGGTCATCCACCTGCCGCTGCTCAGGAGTCAAAAACTTTTCCGCATGCTCGGCGTAGTACTCGCAGTTCAAGGCGCACTTCTCGACTTCAGCCTCGGCCTGAGTAATGGGCTTCCCCATCTCAGAGGTGATCAGTCCCGCCAGTTTCCCCTTGTTCCGGCGCAGGTAAGCGGCAGCCTTTTTAAAAAGATCGGCCCGCTCGCTAAACGACCTCCCCCTCCACTGGCGAAAGGCTCGGCTGGCCTGATTGAGACCCTCTTCAACCTCCTCAGGCCTGGACTGCTCGAAAGCTCCAAGGACTTCCTCAGTTGCCGGATTGACTGATTGGCACACCTGATTCTTAATATTGACCATATTCCTACTGACCTCCTTTTGATGCCCGCCACCCGCCACCCGTCATCCGCCACTTGTGATGAACCCGCCCTCTATAACGATTTCCGAAAGCGGCTTCCTTCCCGAAGGTTTCTCCCCGACCTGCTTCTCCTCAGGCAAATCCTCTCTGCGGCCCGGCCTGCCGACAGCTGCCATCGCCTCCACCTGATAATCATCGGGGATGCCCAGCGCCTGGCGAGCTTTGTCGTAGTCAAAGCCTTGCATTCCGTGAGCCACCAGCCCTTTTATGGACGCCTGCAGAGCCAGATTTCCCCAGGCGGCGCCGGCATCGAAGGAGTGGGTACGCGAAGGTTTGCCGTTGCGGTCAAAGGTCGTCTTCGAAATGATCACAATCAGCGCCGCGGCATTTTTCGCCCAGCTCTTGTTGCCCTGGCCCAGGAGGTCAAAAAATGTCTGCCACTCCGGGCTGTTCCTTCTGGCATAGAGAAACCTCCAGGGTTGGTTGTTGAAGGATGAGGGTGCCCATCGGGCCGCTTCAAACAGGCCCATTAACTCCTCCCGGGCCATCTCCTCTCCTGACATTGCCCTCGGTGACCAACGGTTGACAAATACCGGATTGACATCGAACTCCGGTTTCCTGAACTGGCTGACATCAATTTCCATAGTTGTGCTCACAGTCGTACCCATTTCAACTCACTGATTTAAAAGTATTTAACAACCCGGTAAATATCTTACCAGAGGGAGTCCCGACTCGGAAGGCTTAAGCTGGTACTCAGTCGCAAAGCTTGCCGCTGCCATCAGCCGGCGGCAAGCCCAGGCCGGACATTTTGCCTAAGTCAGTATTTATTTCCAACAGACCTTATCTTTAAATATGCTGACAGGACGCCCGCCCAAGTCGAAACGATCGCTCTTCGGTTAAAGACTGGTGGCTGCTCAATTGCAACATGGCCATGGAGCGGACCAGCAGTCCCAATGTTGCCCGGCGTCGGGTCGGTACCATCGGGGTCAACGTAATTGACAGGATCATTGAGAACGTAGGAGTAGCGGTTCAGGCGCTGAGGGTCGTAGATGTCGGCGGGAACGGGATCAACGGAGAGCCAGCGGGCGCCGAAGTAGTCGTTGCCGGTCTCGTCGTCGCGTTTTTGGCCGCGTGTCCTTGCCGTAGCCCACCGAGAAAATCTCCCGGTGCATGATAGCTGAAATTCCAACGTCCGGGTGCTGAGTGTCCCACTAACTGAAGGTGATTTGGTCCAGTTTTCCCACGCTGTCTAGTGCGCTACCAGCCTCGGCCGCTCATTCGCTGCAGGATGACGGAGCTGTACCAGTCCATGCGGGAGGGGGTGCGGGTGCGGGGAGAGGGAATGCAGGCGGCGAGGCGGGCAGACTGCTGCCGCCCCAGGCGGGAAGCGGGAATACGGTAATAGTGCTGCGAGGCTGCTTGTGCGCCGTAAATGCCCCGCCCCCATTCGATTACGTTGAGGTACAACTCCAGGATGCGCTCCTTAGAAAGCACAAGTTCCATGACCGGAGCGATCGTAAACTCGACTGCTTTTCTGAAGACATTTCGGTGGGTGGTCAGAAAAAGGTTCTTGGTGAGCTGCTGGGTGATCGTGGAAGCGCCCCTTCCCAGTCGGCCATCGCTCTGATTCTGCTCCAGGACCTTCTCGAGCTCTTCAAAGTCGATTCCATTGTGCTCATAAAAGCGGCCGTCTTCGGCGGCGACAACGGCACGCTGAAGATGCCGGGAAATCCGTGAGAGGGGCACAAAGTCGCAGCGCTTGTCATAGTCATTGTCCCAGTCAAAAAACGATTCGACGCGGCGTTGCACCTGAACGGTGGTGGCGACCGGGTTAAAGAACTTCAAATAGATCAAACCTAGGAGCATCAGAGCATAATAGCCGGCGACCAGACAGATACCCCAGAGCAGCACCGGACGCAGCCAACGGCGAGCCAAACGAGATTTGTCCATGAGGTCACCGCTCAATGTAATCGGCCGCAACCGGCTTGTCAAAAGGGCCGGGCTCCATCGTTTTTAACAAGTGAAAGGCGCTTGGATATACTCGATTTAAGAGTTCTTCAGTTCCTTGGCTCCTCAGCCCTTTGGCGCTCCAGGTCTTGGTCTTTACGGTTTTGGGTGACACGCACCAAATAGCGACGGAAAACCGCGATAATACTGCGTCGAGGGTCCGGTCTGGCCCGAAATTGGGATTCTTCGCACACCAGATCTTTAATTCTAATTTGCCGAGCGCAACGAAGTCCTTTTCGTGCCAGACTGAGCGAGCCACCCAGTCGTGACGCGCCTTTCAGGTGCAGTTACGTGCGTGTCACCAATTAGCTGGCTACTTCCGGGTGGCCAAGTCGTAGACCAGACCGGCGACTCCGCCGGAGAGGGCTCCGACTGCGGCACCTTTTTTGCCACCGGCGACGGCGCCGATTGCGGCTCCAGCGCCGGCGCTAGCGCCGACGATGAGAACTTCCCGCTCCCAGGAACGGCCCTGCTTCTCGCGCGCGTCCGCAGAGGCGGTGTTGTTCTCCACATAACGGGTCCGATAGACAGGCCGCTCGACGACGCGCTCAAGGACAGCGGGACGCGCTGCCGGCTGAGCATACTGCTGAGCCGCCGGGTACTGCTGATAGCCTCCCGGATAGACCCCGCTTTGAGGCACAACGAGATAAGCCGACTGTCCATTTGGAAGAGTGACGGGAACAAGACTCTGTCCGGGCGCAATCATCTGGCCGTTGATCAAACCGGGGTGCTCCTCAAGCCAGGAAGCCTCGCTATCCTGATGAGATGCCCAAACCCATACAGCTAACAGTGCAATGACTCCCAACATGAAGATCTGTTTTGTATTCATTGCTGAACTCCTTTCAATGCTGAGTATTTGGATTGATGGCCTGGCCTAAAGTTTCAGTACAATAGGGCACCTATGCTGCTTCTGCTCATTCTGCTCTTCAGTATTTTAGGCAATGTTGGAACCATCGCGCTGGCCGGGCTCTTTCTGCTCTTTCCCCAAAAAAGGCGCTTGAGCGCTCTTCCCCTGTTTGTCAGTTATGCCACGGGCGCCCTGCTGGCCGCCGCTTTCCTGGGACTGATCCCGGAAGCCCAGGAGCGGCTGCCTTCATCCACAGTCATGGCGACGATCCTTTTAGGCATTATTTTGTTTTTTGTTCTGGAGAAGCTCGTGCTCTGGCGCCATTGCCACACACAGCATTGCGACGTCCATGGACAGGGCGGCTTGCTGATTCTAATCGGGGACGGCTTTCACAACTTCGTAGATGGAGTCATTATCGCTTCCGCCTTTCTGACCTCGATTCCCCTTGGTATCTCCACGGCGGTAGCTGTGATCGTGCACGAGATTCCACAGGAGGTCAGCGATTTTGCCATTCTGCTGCAGAGCGGCTATTCGCGGGCGCAGGCCATCCTCTTCAACCTGATTTCGGGCCTGGCGGCCGTTGCCGGCGCCCTCCTGGCTTACTGGTTTTTGATGGAGCTGGAATGGGCGCTGCCTTACGTCATGAGCCTGGCCGCCGCCAGCTTCGTCTATATCGCCACGGCCGACCTGGTTCCCAACCTTCACCGCTACACCGACCTGAAGCAGAGTGTGGGCCAACTCGTGCTGATGCTCGGTGGCATAGCTACAATCGCCCTCATCCGAGCAACGCACTAGCCACGCCGAGGCTGATAATTCCAATGAATGCGCCCACCAGAAGATCGAGCAGATAGTGGTAGCGGCCATAGATGGAGCCGAGCCACATGCCGGTCACGACAATGGAAGCGGGAATGCCGCCGTAAGCGCCCCAAATCCACCAGCACCACACCAGGAAGACCATCGCAGTCGAGCTATGGGCGCTGGGCATGGCTCCGCCTTTCAGGGCCACTCCGCCATACATGATCCAGTTGATCAGACCGGTAAACAAATACCCTCGAGGCACTTGCTCCTGCGGGTGAAGCAAGCCCCGGTCCACCAGGGCCCAGCGGGGACCCCAGACCGGGATTAGAGAAAACATCGTGTAGGCAATGGCATATCCAAGCAGGATGGCAAATGTCATTTTTTCAAAATCGCCGAAGCGTTGCCGCAGGTACAGGTAAATGCCCAGGACCGGGGTGTAAAGATAGTAAGTGAAATAGAGGAAATTGAGCAGCTCCGTCAGCGCCTTTCCTCCCTGGCGAGCCCAGTCAAGGCTGGGCTGGCCAAAGTATTTGGCTTCGAAACGGATCAGAGCTGAATCAAGCGTGAATCCCGCTGGGTGGATGGCGTATAAGGTCTGGCGAGACCAAAGATAGGCCCACCAGAAGAAGAGGACGGGCGCCCAGAGCCGCACCGATCTTGGCCCCATGCTCCATACAATCAAGAAGAAGATGATCAGCAGCGTATTTATGGTCAAAATGTAGGGTGCGTTTCGAATTCGGTTCCTGCCGATGAGGGCCAGCAGTGAATGGCTGATCAGGTAAGCGATGGCAAGCAGGTTGGTCAACCAGAACAGCATAAAACATGTTGGCGCGACCGGAAAGGGTGGTAAATTATATGATTCCAGCAGTTCATGGGCGGGGCTTCTGGCCAACGAATCACAGGAATGAAAAGCAGTACGAGGCATAAAGAGCTTGCGGCAAAAGGGGGCGCGGTGGCGGTGGCACTCGTAACGGTCAGCGACTCACGCACACCTGAGACAGACCAGAACGCCCGGTATTTGCGCTCGCAGCTCACCGAGGGAGGCCATCGGGTGGTCGATTACCGCCTCATCCGGGATGAGCCCAGCCAGGTAGCTGAAGCGCTCGAGGAACTGGCTCAGGGTGAGGCCCAGATTATTCTTTTCAATGGCGGCACAGGCATTTCCCGCCGCGATACCACCTATGACGTGCTGAGGAGCAAGCTGGAAAAGACGCTGCCCGGTTTCGGAGAATTGTTCCGCATGCTCAGTTATCAGCAAGTGGGCGCCGCCGCTATGTTTTCGCGCGCCACAGCAGGCGTTTACAAGAGCCGCGTCATCGTCTCCACTCCGGGTTCTCCCGCCGCCGTAAAGCTGGCCTGGGAAAAGCTCATCGCGCCCGAATTGCAGCATCTGGCCTGGGAAGTGAACCGATAACGGGGCTATCATTGAGTATGACGATATTTACAAAAATCATTAAAAGGGAAATCCCTGCGGATATTGTCTACGAGGATGACCATTGCCTGGCTTTCAGAGATATCAACCCTCAGGCTCCGGTTCACATATTGCTGATCCCCAAGCGGGAAATTGCCTCTTTGTCCCAACTTCAGGAAGCTGATGCCACTTTGATGGGACATTTGCTGATGAAGGCTTCCGAAATCGCCCGCGGGGAGGGCCTCGCCTCAGGCTATCGACTTGTGATCAACGCCGGGACGGATGCCGGGCAGACGGTCGATCATGTCCACTTCCACATTCTGGGCGGACGTAAAATGACCTGGCCGCCGGGATGATCCCTGTTTAAACTTTTCGGATTTCCAGTTTGAGAAAGAGGTCCAGGAATTCGGAAAGTGTGGGGGAGAGGTCCGGACGTTCCATTAAGATCCCGTCCAGCTTGCGGTAGGGCTCAGGCGTCCTTTCACGCATTGCCACCTGTTCTTCGCCTTCCTGGTCCGGGTAAAAATGCGCCTGGCCCTTACCTGTGATAAGCCAGTCGAGCGAAATACTTTCCTTGAGAAAGAGCGAGACGAGGAAGCTAAAGGAGGGTTGCGCTTTCCCATTTTCGAGATCGGAGATATAGCCTTGCGAGGTTTCATGGAGTTCTGCAAACTCCTGCTGCCTGCGCCGGCCGCGGAGTTGACGGATTCGAAGACCCACCTCTCCCAGGGGATATCGCATTAACGATATACCTGTTGCCGCTTTATCGTCGTCATGATATAAATGCTTCACCTTCAAGCCTTTAAGGTGATTTTTATAACAGATTTTCTCTGGGAGACAAACATGGCGGCCTTGCGCATCCTCATCGTTGAAGACGACCCTGCAGTCAACCGGCTCTTGTGCCGGTTCTTTGCGACGAGAGAACACGATTGCGTCTCGGCCTTTGATGCCTTTGAGGCGCTGGAAATCCTGGAAAACCAGACCTTTGACTTACTGGTCAGCGACTACAACCTCCCGAAGATGAATGGACTCGATCTGGTAAAACATATGGAACGCAGCAGATGTCACGAAGTAGTCCTTATTTCCGGCGATCCTTCTACTCTCGATGCCGAAGAGATTGATGACCTTCAAATCCATTTTCTAGCCAAGCCGATCGACTTCGGCGCCATCGAAACACTCCTGAAGAAAAGGCAGGTCCAGGGCCGAGCCAAGTAACGCCTTGAAACATTACTGGTTACCCACTATGATGGACTTGAGATCACATCCCAATCTAAGGAGGAGCTTATGGCAGAAGGAAATGGTGGAAGCAGTACAGCCATTGTAGCTATCGTCGTCATTGTTATCCTGGCTTTGTTCGTTTTTTTCTTCTTCTTCCGGGACGGAGCAGATCAGGATCTAGACATTGACATCAATACTCCCGCCGAAGAAGTGGCCCCGTCGCAGTAATCGACGGGGAAAGCTTTCCTCTTCAGGGAAAATCTTACCGGGTGGGGAAAAGGCCTGAGACCTGAGGCTCAAGGTTTGTCTTTCCTTGTCTTTCCTCAGGCCGAGCCTTTTTAGTGGCACACCAATTGCTGAGTGGTTCACGCTAAAACCGACAAAGGAGTTTTACATGAACTACCCAGGCGCAAAGGAAGAGCCTCGTTGGGCAATTGTGCTTTCCGGAGGGGAAGGTAAGCGCATGCAGTCCCTGACGCAACGCTGGCTGGGGAATAACCGGCCCAAACAGTACTGCACCTTCGTGGGCAGTCGCTCCATGCTGGAGCACACCATCGACCGGGCCGGGAGCATTGTCCCACCCGATCGGATTGTGACCGTAATCGGCAACGGACACAGGACTTATATAGATCGTAATTTTAATTCCAAGGGCCGGATCATCGAGCAGCCGCAATCACGCGACACGCTGCCTGGTGTTCTGTTGCCGGCCAGCCATATATCCAGCACCGATCCCTCGGCCACTCTGCTGATTTTCCCGTCCGACCACTTTATCTATCCAGAAGAGAAGTTTCTGGAATATGCGGCGCAGGCGGCCTCGCTGGCTGAGCGCTTGAACAATCAAATTGTTTTGCTGGCTACCGTCCCGGAATATCCGGAGCCTGAATATGGCTGGATTGAGCCAGGGGATCTTATTTCCGCCGCATTTGGCAAACCGGCCAGGGCGGTGCGGAGGTTTCATGAGAAACCTTCCAAAGTGGCGGCCAGGAGATTTTATAGTCGCTGCTGGTTGTGCAACACGATGGTGATGGCCGTCAAGCTGCATACGCTCTGGTCAGTCGCTCAGAAATTTTTCCCGGAGCTGATCAGGCGCTTCGAGTTGATCCGTGACACGCTCAACTCAATGCGGCAAATCGAGGAGGCCCAGTATCAGACACCGGTTCTGACGCGTCTTTACCAGAATATGCCCTCGGTCAACATCTCTCATGACCTGTTGATGAAAATTCCCGAGAGAATCGTAACGCTCCGCATGGAGGGGGTTCACTGGAATGACTGGGGCCAGCCGTCCCGGGTCGTGGAAAGTCTGGCTCGCATCGGCAAACGTCCGGCATTCCCACTCGATTACGCGGATGAACCGGTGTATGCGTGAGGATGGGATCGGAGTCAGAGGAATTTCGCCAGCTTTCCGAGTCCTTTCTCGATCTGGCCGTTGATGTGAACGCGCAGGACCCGCCGTCCCTTCTTTTGCAGGGCGGCGAAATCTCCCAGAGCCTGCGCTTCCTGAAGGATTCCAAAATCGTAACTCTCCCCGGGTATTGGCAGTTCTCCGGCAGGGTCTGCGGTAAGGATCACGAATATGCCGTTGCCAGATCCCCCCTTATAGAGCTGTCCCGTAGAGTGTAGATAACGCGGACCGTACCCGAGCATGGTCGCTACATTCAAACGATCACGCAGTTTCTTGCGCAAGGATTGCAAGGCGCGCTCCCGCGCCGGAGTGGCCTGAAAGTAGGGAAGCAGCGCAATGTAGTCTGGCGGCCTCGCTGCTCCGACAAATGAGCTCAGCAGGTCGGCCGGCCGATCCTTCTTATTCTTTTTGCCCGCGCCTGAACCGCCCCCGTAAACAGCCAACTCGCCGTCTCGGATCAAAAGGAATCCATTCACCAGCTCTCCGGTCTTCTTCCATTCAGAAATGAGTTGTCGCGTATTCTCCTTGCTTTCTGACACATTTGGCTCGTCGAATGGATTGACCTTCATAGTTGACGCGGCCACAGCGGTAGCCAGCTCCCAGCGGTAGAACTCTTCTCCCAGGCCGATCTTCTCATCCAAGTCGATCCGCACAACGGGGTGCCCCTCCTTCTCCAGAGCCTCAACCTTCCTGTCCAGTGCCTGGTTGTCAGCCCCTCTCAGGCGCATATAAACGAAAACGCGGTCGGAGGCGTAGACGCCGGGCTTTCCAGCCGACTCATCGACGATCGGCACCAGACCCACGCCCTGCTTGCCCGTGCTTTCCGCCAGCAGTTGCTCAACCCAAACTCCGAATGCCGAGATGGGCTCTGAAAGAAAGAACGTTATTTTGTCCCGCCCGCGAAAATGCAGAAGCGCCAGCAAGACACCCAACTCAATACCAGGGTTCACGCTGGCCGGGACTTCCTTGCCGTAAGTGGCCTTAAACTGCAGGGCCCGGTCGAGCAGCGCTCGAACATCCATTCCAAGCAGGGCCATGGGCACAAGGCCAAAATAAGACAGGGCAGAGTAGCGCCCGCCGATATCCTCCGGATTCAAAAAGCAGGCGCGGAAGCCTTTCCGGGAAGCCTCTTTGGCTAATGATGACTCAGGGTCGGTGATGGCCACGAAGTGGGCGCCCTTGTTCTTGGAGTCCAGCCGATCGTAGAAGTAGCTGTAAAAACTCGAGGTTTCAGTGGTTGTGCCCGACTTGCTGGCGACAATAAAAAGTGTGTTCCGAGGCTGAATTTGGGACTCTACTGCGCGTACCGCGTCCGGCGCCGTGTTGTCCAGGACGATCAGCGCAGGCCAGCCCCGCGCCGACCCAAACGTCTCTCTGCAGACTTCCGGACAAAGACTGCTGCCGCCCATCCCAAGGAGCACGACATGCTCAAACTTCCCCTTTTTGACGTCCCGGGCAAAACGCTCAATCTCGTCCAGTTTTCCTAAGAAGTCTTCCAGACTATCCAGCCAACCCAGGCGATTTCGAATGCTCTCGGGCCGAAAAGGATCGGATTTCCAGAGCGTGGCATCCCTGGCAAAAAGCCGTTTCGAAAACTGGCGATCGTCAAGCGATTTCAGCGCGGTTTGGAGCAGGGATGACATGGCGCCATCCACCGCCACTTGCTGGCCATTGAGTTTCTTGCCCAGGATCTCGGCTCTTTTTCTGGTTAAGGTGCTTATCAACTGATCAAAGGGATCGATGAACTTCTGGATGCCCTCACTCTGAAGCTGAACGGTCACCTGATCGAGATCGACACCGACGCTGGCCAGCTCAGCCATCACTTTTCGGGCTTCGCTGACACCCTGCTCGATGGTCCCTTTTTCCACAACGCCATGATCGGCGAAAGCCTCGATCGTCTCATCGGGCAGCGTGTTGACGGTATGAGGGCCTATGAGGGGCTCGACATAGCGGACATCATCGTAAAGCGGGTCTTTAGTACTGGTGCTGGCCCAAAGCAGGCGCTGCACTCGCGCGCCTTTTTCTTCCAGGGTCTGCCAGCGCTTTCCTCTGAAGAGCTTCTTGAAGCTCTGATAGGCCAGCTTGGCGTTGGCAATGGCCACAGTTCCCAGTAGTTCTTCGGCTCGGGGACCCTTACCGCCGCCGCCCCGGACCTCAGGACGGATGCGATGGCCGAGAAGCTGATCCACCAGAACATCGATGCGACTCAGGAAAAAGCTGGCTACGGAGGCGATCTTCTCGATCGATTTTCCCTCTTCCAGGCGCCGCTGCAACGCTTTAATGTAGGCCGCGGCCACGGCCTCGTAGCTCTCGATCGAAAAAAGAAGGGTGATATTAATGTTCACGCCTTCATAGAGCATCTGCTCGATGGCCGGCACTCCGGCCGGCGTGCCCGGGATCTTGATGAAAAGATTGGGGCGGTTCACCGCCTTAGCCAGGCGGCGCGCTTCCTCAATCGTCCCTTGGGTGTCGTGAGCCAGATATGGAGAGACTTCGAGGCTGACAAAGCCGTCCAAACCGTCCGAATCCTTATAGACCGAATGCATGATATCGCAGGCGTCCTGGACGTCCTTGACCACCAGGCGCTCGTAAATCTGGCCGACCGGCGTCTTTTGCGCCACCAGTTGTTTGATCTGCTCGTCGTAGTCGTGGCTCTTAGAGATCGCTTTGTTGAAAATGGCGGGATTGGACGTAATGCCGCGCAGGCCCTCTTTTTTGGCTCGCTTCCGCAACTCGCCATTTACGATCATCCCTCTCGTCAGATTGTCGAGCCAATAGCTCTGTCCGTGCTCGATAAGTTGCAAAAGGGAACTCATGATCACTCCTTTTTCATCGTTCTGGATTCAATTGCTTCAATCTTCTTCAGGCGCCGCGCAAAGCGCTCCTGGCCTTGAAATCGGGCTGACAAAAAGGCCTTGACGAGTTCACGGGCCAACTCGACCCCGATGACCCGCTCGCCCAGGCAGAGGACATTTACGTCATCGTGCTCCACGCCCTGGCGCGCAGAGTAAGTATCATGGCAGACCCCAGCCCGGATGCCGCAAAATTTATTGGCTGCAACGCTGACGCCTACGGCGCTTCCACAAACAAGAATACCGCGATCCGCGCGTGCTTCCAACAAAGCCTTGGCCACGGCTTCGGCAAAGTCAGGGTAGTCCGACGGCTCCTGGCAATGAGTTCCCAAATCCAGGGCTTCGCAGCCTTGTTTCTTCACCTCTGCCACAAGAATGTTCTTTAGTTTGTACCCCGCATGATCGGCCGCCAGAGCTACTCGCATCCGCGCCATTTTAACGGATTGTTGCTAAAATCAGGAAATGCTTACTGTGGGCGTTGACCTGGGAGGGACCAAAGTGGCCATTGCGGTGGTGGACTCTTCCGGAAAGGTGCTTTTCTCAGAACGCATTGCCACTCGAGACGACCAAGGTCCGGACGTGGTTATCTCGGACCTGGTAGATGGCGTCAGAAACTCATTCGGACAAATTTCTGAGCGGCCCCTGGGTGTGGGCATCGGCGTCGCCGGACAGGTGGACGATTTATCCGGAGCAGTTCTCTTTGCTCCCAACCTGCAATGGCGGGATGTCCCCTTGAAGGCCGAACTGGAGGAAGCCCTGGACCTGCCGGTGTTCGTGACCAATGACGTGCGCGCCGCCACCTGGGGAGAGTGGCTGCACGGCGCCGGCCTGGGAGTCGCCGACCTCGTCTGCGTCTTCGTGGGCACAGGAATCGGAGGCGGCGTAATCAGCGGAGGCCGGATGCTGCACGGCTGCAGCAATACCGCCGGAGAAGTAGGACATATGACAGTCGTGACCGACGGACGCAAGTGCAGTTGCGGAGGCCGCGGCTGCGTTGAGGCTTATGCCGGAGGCTGGGCTCTGGCGGCCCGGGCCCAAGAGCGTTTGCAGGATGATCCTGAAATTGGCCGAGCCATCCTGGACCAAGCGGGTGACGCACAGTCAGTCACTGCCGCCACAATAGGCCAGGCGTATCTGGAAGGGGACGATCTGGCCAGGCAGATCATCGAAGAAGCTATACGGCACCTGGCGGCCGCCACAGTGACCATTGTCAACGCCTTTAACCCGTGCCGGATCATCCTGGGGGGAGGGGTAATCCGGGGCATACCGGAAATCGTAGAGGCTGTTGACGAGATCGTTCGCTCCCGGGCCCTCAGTACCGCTTTGACCGGATTGAAGATTGTTCCGTCCGATCTCCTGGGAAACGCCGGCGCCATCGGCGCCGGCGCCTTCGCAAGACTTTCGGCTACCGGAGAAGTCTCACGCCTTATCCAGGACCATCAGCAGCAATAGCAGCGGCAGGTAAATCACGGTGACTTTCAGAAGCTCTCTGGCCGAGGATGAAGTGAGCGGGCGGACCGCTCGAAGCGCAAAGGCCAGGAAGCCGGTTCCCAGAATCGCGGCGCCCATCAGGTAGACACTGCCAGTTAAAGTCAGGACCCAGGGCAGAATGCTCGAAACAACCAGGGCTATCGAGAGAAAAACGATGCGCCGGCCGGTCTTTCTTCCCAGCGGATCCACAGCCGGCAGCATGATGAGCCCGGCGCGCTCATACTCAGCCTTGTAGCGCCAGCCGATGGCTAGAAAATGAGGGAATTGCCAGAAGAACAAAATGGCAAAAAGCGTCAAAGCCTGCAGATTCAACTCACCCCGCAGGGCCGCCCAGCCGATCAGAGGGGGAATAGCTCCCGGAAAAGCTCCCACGGTCGTGCAAAAAGATGTTTTCTTCTTCAAAGGGGTGTAGAGCAACACGTACAACGCGGCCGTCAAAGCCGCCAGTGTGGCGGCCAGAACATTTGTGAAAGCCAGCAAATAGAGGACCCCGCCTGTTGCGAGCAGAAGACCGAACCACAGGACGCGATTCGCTTCCAGCCTGCCGGAGGGAAGCGGCCGGCCAGAGGTGCGCTCCATTTTAGCGTCCGATTCCCGCTCCAGAAATTGATTCAAAACGGCGCTGGCGGCAGCCACGATTGCCGTCCCCAGCAGCACGTGAAAAAACACAGCCAGATCGATGGTCGCGCTGGAGGCCATATAAAAACCGGCAGCCGTCGTGACCAGTACCAGCCCGGTGATGCGTGGTTTGGTCAGCTCCAGGTAGGCCTCCAGTCGCTGCAATTGCAGCCCCGGAGGCACTGAGACACCGAGCCGCCTTTGAATCAATCCCTGTGGGTTTGTGGCTCTGTGGCTCACACTCATAATGGCGTAGTATACAATAGCCGCGTGTCTGTTAGCGGTTCAATTGGTATTAAACTCGGCCCTTTCTACTATATGCTCACACTTGCCCACAACGGGTGGATAGCGGCCGATATGGTCCAGTACATCGATGACATCCTAGAGGCCACCGACAAGGAGGTAGCCATCCTGAAGCTCTTGGGTTATACGATGGAAGTCGGCCAGACACCCCCTTCCCGAAGATCCGACCACTGGGTGGAAGTCGATCTCGAGAACCAGGTGCTGACTACCAATTCCGATCTAATACGAAAAGCTGTGGATGAAAAGCCTCCCGAACCCGAAGACCCGTACAGCCCCGTCGCCCTGAAACGCGTGCACCGTGTGCTGGATGCATATGACTTTACGGTGAGGTTGGTTTCTTAGTGTGACTAACAGCCTGTGGTAAAAGTCCTGAGGGGCCGGGGGGGGGGCCGGACTGCTCACAGAGGCTCAAGTGACCGGCCGCCCCCTCGTGGGCTTTCTCCAGGAAAACGGTAGGGGTCCTGGAACAGGGCTCCATGCTACCAGGCGACTCTGACTATTTCTGGGTCCAGGAGGGGCTTCTTTTCTCCAGGAAGGCGCTGACTCCTTCTTGAAATTCTTCGCTGGTACGCACCAGGGCGTTAAAGTGAGCGGCCAAGGCCAGAGCTTCATTCAAACTCAGCCCCTGGACCTCATGTATCAGTCTTTTGGCCTGCGCCATTGCAGCCGGACCACCCCTGGCTAATTCCTGGCCTAATTCCAGAGCCCGGGAAAGGAGTCGATCGGCCGAGACCACTTCATTGACGAGTCCGAAATCCCGGGCTTCTCGGGCCGTAAATGTCCGCCCGGTCAGCAGTAGTTCACGGGCCCGTTTCTCTCCGCAAGCACGCAGCAGGAAGACCGCAACCAGGGCTGGGATGAAGCCGATCTTTACCTCGGGGTAGGCAAAGACCGCCTCTTTGGCAGCCACGACCATATCGCAAACAGTCACCAGTCCACAGCCGCCTCCCATGGCAGGGCCATTAACAGCGGCGATGACCGGCTTCGGAAACTCGTACAGCCTGCGAAAGAAATTCATGAAGCGCAGACTGGCGGCGCGGTTTTTCTCCACCGGCTGGGAGGCCGTCTCGCGCAACTCGCCTATGTCGGCGCCGGCCGAAAACGCTTTGCCTTCACCCGTAAGGACAATGGCAGCTATATCCTCTCGCCGTTCAACCTCATTCAGGACCTCCTCGAATCGCGCGATCAATTCCATTGAGATGGCATTCCTCACTTCGGGACGGTTCAAAGTAAGTATGGCGGAAGGAGGGGTGTAATCGACTTTGATCAAACCTGCAGCACTCCCGTCTTGAACTCCGGAACATCCGGGTTCAATGCAGCAATTTCCAGGGCGAGTTTCAGAACGTCTCGCGTTTGGTGGGGCTCGATGATTCGATCGACCCAGAGGCGGGCGGCCGCATATCGCGGGTCCAGCTCCTTTCCATATTTCTCGTGAACAGCTTCCGCCAAGAGCCGCCGCGCCTCCTCGTCGATCTGCTTCCCCTCTTTCCGAAGCTGCCGGATCCTGAGATCAACCAGCGTCTTGGCAGCCTGATCCCCTCCCATTACCGCATAGCGGCAGGTAGGCCAGGCAAAAATGAAGCGAGGGTCGTAGGCCTTGCCGCACAGGGCATAATTCCCTGCCCCATAGCTGCCGCCTAGAATAACCGTAATCTTGGGAACAACGCTGTTAGCCACAGCATTGACCAGCTTCGCCCCTGATTTGATGATTCCCGAGATTTCGGCGTCTTTGCCCACCATAAACCCATTGACGTCCTGGAAAAACAGCAGGGGGATGTGATTCTGATTGCAATCCATGACAAAGCGGGCCGCCTTGTCGGCGCTTTCGGTGTAGATGACGCCGCCCACTTCAAAAGGCTTTCCGGGGTCTTTGACGTGCGTTTTCTGATTGGCTACCACGCCCACCGACCAGCCCCCCAGCCGGGCGTAGCCGCAAAGGAGCGTCCGGCCGTATTCTTCCTTATATTCGACGATATCGCCTTCATCGAAAATCGATTCGAAGATACGGCGCACGTCGTATTCCTGTGAAGGATCCAGCGGCATGTGCTGGTAAATCTCTTCGGGAGGGCGCCGCGGCGGCGCCTCTTCCGTTCTGTCAAAAGGAATGGGGCTGCCTCCTCCTGTCTGCACTGCGAGCCGGCGAATTTTTCCCAGACAGCTTTCGTCGTCTTCTTCCCGAAAATCAATCGTCCCGCTGAGGGAGGAGTGGAGCTTGGCTCCTCCCAACTCTTCGCTGTCCAGGTCCTGGCCAATGGCCGCTTTGACCAATGAAGGCCCTGCGATGTAAAGGCCGCTTCCTTCCGTCATGAGGATCTTGTCGCACATGACGGGCAGGTAGGCTCCTCCCGCCACGCAAGGGCCCATAATGGCTGCAATCTGGGGAATTCCTTGGGCCGATAGCCGGGCATTGTGGCGGAAAATGCGGCCAAAGTCGTCTTCATCGGGGAAAATTTCGTCCTGCAAGGGGAGAAAGACGCCCGAAGAATCCACCAGGTAAATCAGCGGCAGACGGTTGTCCAGGCAGATCCGCTGCGCCCTCAGAACCTTCTTGACTGTCATGGGAAAGAATGCGCCGGCTTTGACCGTGGCGTCATTGGCAACGATCATGAAGAGCCTTCCCTCAACTCTGCCCACGCCAGTGATCACGCAGGCAGCCGGCGCCCCTCCCCACTCTTCGTACATCTCATAGGCCGAAAAGATCCCGATTTCAAAGAATTCGGTTTCGGGATCAATCAGCCTTTGGATGCGCTCACGTGCCGTGAGGCGTCCTTTTTCGTGTTGTTTGTCTATATTGACCGGTCCGCCGCCGAGTGCTATCTGTCGTTCGGCGGCCCGAATCAATCCCAGTAATTCCTCCCATGATCGAGACTGCTCCAGTAGCTTCCCTTCCGGCATCTCCTTACAATAAGTCAGCTAGAGGATTAGAACAATCAGCATGATCAACAGCAGGAGTCCCAGCAGTCCGCTCGGGAAGTATCCCCAGCCGGTGCTGTAAGGCCAGGCCGGCAGTGCCCCAATCAGCAACAGTACCAAGACAATCAACAGAATAGTTTCCATGATCGTGTACTCCTTTATCCGGAGAATTAGAAAGCAACACCTGTGCCAGTATAGTTGCTTCATCTGTCGTGCTACTATTTTACCCTTTGAAAATGGTTGATTTTTTCCAGCAGCTTCGCAGCAATCTCGAGAGACTGCCCGAGCACGTGGCGCTTCAAAACATCACGGAGGAGGGTAAGGAAGCTTTCACCTTCCGAAGGATCGGAGAGGAAGTGTCCAGCATCGCCGTCTTCCTGCAGAGCCGGGGCATCGGTCCGGGCGACCGTGTCGGAATTCTGATGGAGAACCATCCCCGATGGGGGATTGCTTTTCTGGCCGCCCAGAGCGCTGGCGCCACGGTCGTCCCGTTTGATGTTCTCCACCACGCGGACACTCTGGCCCGGCTGGTCCAGCATGCCGAATGCCGCTACCTGATCTCCTCAGCCAAAATGCTGCCTCATCTGGAGGAGGTCCAGGCCCTTCTCCCGAAACGCCTGCCCGCACTGGTGCCCGGGCACAGCTCACCTGAATATGACAACTGGGAAGCCGTCGTGGAGCGGGGCTCCCGCGAAGGCGTCTTGCCGCTGGTCTCACGCAAAGCGGACGACCCTCTCGTCGTGATCTATACGAGCGGCACGACTGGAGATCCCAAAGGGGTGATCCTGACCGAGCGGAACGTCTATCGAAATATGGAGGAGCTGCTGAAGATAGTGGAGGCTTCGCCTAGCGACCATATCCTCTCGGTACTGCCGCTTTATCATGTGCTGGCCCTGATGACCAATTTCATCATCCCCCTTTACGTGGCCGCCCGCGTCACCTATCTGGATGTGCTCGACGCCCCGCGTATCCTCAAGACCTTTCAGGACGAGGGGGTCAGCATCTTTGTCTGCGTGCCTCAGTTTTTCTACCTCGTCCATCGGCGCATTTTCCAGGAAATCGACAGCCAGCCTTTTCTCAAAAGATTTCTATTTCGGCGCCTTTACTCGCTATCTCACTTTGCCAATGAGCGGCTGGGCTGGAATCCAGGCAAGCTCTTTTTTTCGCCCATTCATAAGAAATTCGGCTCTCAATTCCGGGTGTTCGGCGTGGGCGGGGCCCGCTTCGACCGGGAAGTTGCAGAGTCCTTCCGAAATCTCGGCTTTACCATTATTCAGGCTTACGGCATGACCGAAACGGCAGCGCTGGCCACAGTGACGCCTCCCTCGGCCGAGGGCCTGGGCTCAGTCGGGCGGCCGCTGCCTCATGTCCAGATCCGAATTCAGGCTCCGGACGATCAGGGCATCGGCGAGGTGCTGATCGCCGGCGACAACATCATGCAGGGCTATCTCAAGAACCTCCAGGCCACCGATGAGGTCCTTGAAAATGGTTGGCTCCATAGTGGAGATCTGGGTTATCTCGACTCTGAGGGCTTCCTGCACGTCACGGGGAGAAAGAAGGATGTCATCGTCCTCAGTTCCGGGAAAAATATTTTTCCCGAGGAGGTCGAGCACTTCTATCAGTCGAATTGCCCGCTGATCAAGGAGATCTGCGTTGTAGGGGTTAAAGACTTCTCTTCCGGCCAGGCGCAGGAAAAACTTCATGCCGTCATCGTGCCCGACTTCGACCAGCTCAAGGCCCAGCAAGTCGCCAACGCTTTCGATATGATTCGCTATCTGCTGGAGACGCTCTCGCAGCAGCTTCCTGCCTACAAGCGCGTTCGCACTTTTGAGATCAGGACTGAGCCGCTTCCGCGCACCACCACCCGTAAGATCAAACGCTTTCAGGTGGAACAGGAGCTTGGGCGAAGGGGACAGGAAGAAGCTCCCCGATTTAGAGAAGAAAGCGTTCCGGAGAACGAAAATGAGCGGAAGCTATTCGAGCTGATCCGGCAATTTAAAACGCTCCCATTGGTCAACCGTGACATGAATCTGGAGTTGGACGTGGGCCTGGATTCACTCGAGCGCGTGGAGCTCCTGTCCAACCTACAGGAGGCCTTTCGGGTCGAAATCCCGGAAGAGGAAGCGACGGCGATCTACACCGTCCGTGAACTGATGGAGAGCATTGAAAAGCATCTTTCCGGAGAAGCCCTGGGCGAAAGCGCAGTGCTGCTCTCCTGGGCGGATTTGATCAAGCGCCCTCTCACCCAGGAAGAGCAGCAAAGAGTGTCGGAAATCTTCGACTCCCGGGTTTTCAGGCCGATCCTTGTTTACCTGACGGCCAAGCTGGCATGGGTGCTCTCAAAGGTCTTTTTCAGGCTGAGAGTCCAGGGACAGCAGCACCTTCCGCACAAATACCCCTTTTTGATCTGCCCGAATCACCTCAGCTTCCTAGACGTGTTTGTGGTGGTGGCAGGGCTGCCCTTCCGGGTGATTCGCCGGATGTTTTTCCTGGGCTATAGTGATTACTTTAGCAGTCCGGGCATGGCTTATCTGGGCCGCATTCTGAGGGTAGTCCCGGTGGACGCCGACCGCCATCTGCGCCAGGCTCTTCGTCTGGGAGCCGAGGGAGTTCGCCGAGGCCTGATCTTGTGCATCTTCCCGGAAGGAGAGCGCTCAATTGACGGCACGCTCAAGCCCTTCCGCAAAGGACCGGCTATTCTCGCTAATGACTTACAGGCGCCGGCGGTGCCGGTTGGGATCACCGGCAGCTATGAGGCCTGGCAGCGCGGCTCGAGCAAAATCCGCCTGCACCCCATTCAGGTCCGTTTTGGCCCGGCCGTCGTTCCCGACGGTTCCAATTCCTACGATTCTTTCAACAAAAGCCTGTTTCAGTCCGTTGCCCAGTTGACGCGGCGGGAGTAACTCTTTAATCTGGGCCGCCTAAAGACGGGATGGTGGGCGAGTGTTCTTGAAACCCTGCCCGCCCGGGAGCGTCTGCGCGGGAAATTTTGAGAGGAGGCAGAACATGGCAAGTTACGCTGGGCGAATGGTCGGAGCAGCAAGGCTGGATGTGCACACCTTTGAAGAGGTCGAAGCCGACCGGGGTGCAATGGGGCAGGCAATCGGCGTCATCGTTCTGTCCAGTGTGGCGGCTGCCATTGGAATGACCTCAGGGGACGCCCTAAGCTTCATTATCGGAATTGCCGGAGCGCTGTTGGGTTGGATGCTTTGGGCCTGGCTGACCTATTTCGTCGGCACCCGAGTCCTGCCCGAACCGCAAACCCATGCCGACTGGGGTCAGGTGCTTCGCACCACCGGCTTTGCCGCGGCGCCGGGCATTTTGCGCATCTTTGGAGTCATCCCTGCCGTGGCGGGCATCATTTTTATCGTCACCGGCATCTGGATGCTTATCGCCATGATCATCGCCATTCGGCAAGCGCTTGATTACACCAGCAGCTTGCGAGCAGTCGGAGTGGCCGGTATCGGCTGGGTGGTTTATATTGTGGTGGCAACCCTTCTATTTTTCGTCACTGGAGGTGGCCAATGAGCAATTCAAAACAATTTTCTCGTCGCGATTTTCTTAAAACTGCTGCGGCTTCGACGGTCACTGCGGCTGCTTCTCCCGTAGTGCTCACAACGAGAGGGGCAGGTGCCGCTCCCTATGTCCAAGCCAGCGACCGAATCAATCTGGCCACCATTGGGATGGGGATCATCGGCTTCGAAGACACCTCCACCGCCCTGAAGGTCCCGGGGGTTCAACTCGTGGCGGCGGCAGACTGCTACGACGGGCGCCTGACGCGGACCAGAGAAGTGTATGGGCAGGACGTCTTCACCACCCACGATTACCGCGAAGTCCTGGCGCGCTCCGACGTTGACGCCGTCATCATCTCCACTCCCGACCACTGGCATCAGAAAATGGCGATCGCTGCGCTGGAAGCAGGCAAGGCCGTGTATTGCGAAAAGCCGATGGTCCAGCGCATTGAAGAAGGCGCGGCGGTGATAGAAGCTCAGAAGAGGACCGGCCAGGTGCTCGAGGTCGGCAGTCAGACCGTCAGCTCGATCGTCACACGGAAGGCCAGGGAGCTTTACGGGTCCGGAGTCATTGGCGATCTGAACATGGTGGATATTCTGATCAGTCGAAATTCCGCGCTGGGCGCCTGGCAGTACTCCCTCCCGCCCGACGCTTCGCCCCAGACTATCGAGTGGGATGATTTTCTGGGGGATGCCCCAAAAGTTCCCTTCGATGCGGACCGCTTTTTCCGCTGGCGCAAATACTGGGATTACGGGACCGGAGTGGCAGGAGATATGTACGTTCACCGGTTTTCAGCTTTACACTACATCCTCAATTCCAACGGTCCGACCAAGGCCATGGCTACCGGAGGCATTCGCTATTGGCACGACGGGCGCGAGGTGCCGGACCTGATCCTGGGACTGTATGAGTACCCGACAACCGACAGCCATCCGGCGTTTACCCTGGCGCTGGGCGCCAATTTTGAAGATGGCGGCCAGGGCGCAACCTTCCAATTGATCGGAAATGAAGGAATTATGACCGTCGGCGACAATGGCTTGAGGGTCTCGCGAAATACCACCGATCATCCCTCACTGCAGGAGCTGGTGGAAGGCTACAATTCAGTGCGCACTTTTTCTGAAGCCCAGCAGCAGGCATTCATCGAGAAGTACCGGGAGACGCACACCGGAAGTGTCGAGCCGGAAGAAGTGAATCTGGCGGGAAGCAGCGAATTTCGGGTACCTGAAGGCTACGACAGCCGTGTCGATCACTTCCGGCTCTTCTTCGCGGCGATGCGCGGCGGCCCGGCCGTCGTCGAGGATGCCGTCTTTGGAATGCGCGCCGCCGGTCCGGCCGTGCTGGCCAATAAGTGCTACCTGGATGACAAGATCTACGTTTGGGATCCGGATGAGATGGAGCTGAAGAACTGACCCGCGGACCGCTGACCGCTGACCGCTGACCCGCGGACCGCGGACCGCTGACCATTGACCCGCGGACCGCTGACCATCACGAACCGGTCAGGGGTCAGTCAGTCATAGCCCCTCTATCGCATCCAGACAACGGTCGATCTCTTCCGGCGTGTTGTAGTGGACCAGGCCGATGCGCAGCACGCCGCCGCTGGATTCCAAGCCCAGACGCTCGGTCACTGAGAGCGCATAGAAGTTGCCGTCCCAAACGAAGATATTTTGCGCGGCCAGAGCTTCCGCCATAGCCCGTGGTTCAATTCCGTCCTTTCGTATGGAAACGGTGGCCAGCCGGTGGTGAAGTTGATCGGCATCTGTTATGCCGTAAATACGCACTCCCGAGATCGCCTTCAGGCCCGAGACCAATCTTTCGCACAGGCCTGATTCGTAGGCTCCGATCCTCCGCCAAGCCGCCTTCAGCCGTTGACGGCGAGGCTGGGCCCGTTCCGGTTCGCCGATTTCCGCCAGGTAATCGATGGCCGCGGTCACTCCGGCCATGCCCTCGTGATTTTGAGTCCCTGTTTCCCACTTGCAGGGAAGGTGATTGGAAGCGGGGCGCACCTTGTATGCTTTAAGCCGCTCCAGGTGCTGACGTTTTCCGTACAGGTGGCCCGCGTGCGGACCAAAAACTTTATAGGCGCTGCATGCCAGGAAGTCGCAGCCCAGAGCTTTCACGTCAATCAAGCCGTGCGGCGCATATTGCACGGCGTCCACGAAGAGATAAGCGCCTGTCTCCCTGGCCCAGGCACTGATGGCAGCCACGTCGTTGATGCTGCCCGTGCAGTTGCTGGCATACCCCACGGCAATGAGCTTCGTCTGTGCGCCGATCTGCCGCTTCAGGTCAGTCATATCCAGCGTGCAGCTCTCGGGCTCAATGTCGGCCCATTTGACGACCGCTCCCGTGTCCTCGGCCATTAGAAGCCAGGGCGCCACGTTGGCGTCGTGGTCCAGGCGGGTCACAATGATTTCATCGTCCGGACCAAACTCCCGGGCCAGAGAACGGCTCAATTGAAAGGTGAGGCTGGTCATGTTGGGCCCGAAGACGATCTCGTCGGCCCCGGCCCCCAGTAAATCGGCTACGGCCTGATGGGCCCCATCAATAACCACATCGGTTCGCCGGCTGGTCTCGAAAGCGCCATGAGTGTTCGAATTGCGCCGCGTCAAGTAATCCTGGATGGCCTCAATCACGTCTCGAGGCGTCTGCGTTCCGCCGGGATTGTCGAAGAAAACCGCCGGGCGCCCGTTGTAATTCTCCTGGAGAGCCGGAAAGCGAAGGCGGAGCCTCTCAGCATCCAGAAGCATCGGGCTATTCCCGGATGTGGCCATCACCGAACACGATCCATTTGTAGGTGGTTAGTTCCTTGAGTCCCATGGGACCCCTGGCGTGCAGCCGCTGGGTGCTGATCGCCACTTCCGCGCCCAGCCCGAACTGGCCTCCGTCAGTGAAATAGGTGCTGGCGTTTACGTAAACCGCCGCCGAATCAACCTCATTCACGAAGCGCATGGCCTGGCTGTAGTCTTCCGTGATAATGACGTCCGAGTGATGGGTGCTGTGCTGAAAGATGTGGTCTACGGCCTCTTCAAAGCTGTCTACGACCTTGACCGCCAGGTTCAGTGACAGAAATTCCGTGTCGAAATCTTTCGGCCCGGCAGCAGTGATTCCCGGGCGGGCGTTCAAGATCGTCTGAGCTCGCGGCTCGCAGCGCAGCGTTACCCCGTCAACCAGAAGCTTTTCCGCAATGCGCGGAAGCAGTCCCTGGGCGACTTCCTTGTGGATGAGGAGTGTGTCCAGGGCATTGCAAACGCTCGGCTTCTTGACCTTGGCATTATGGACGATGGAAATGGCCTTGGCCGCATCTGCGCTCCGATCGACATAAGCGTGGCAGATGCCGATTCCGCCTGTGATCACCGGGATGGTGGCATTCTCCAGGGCAAACTTGTGCAGCGCCGCTCCACCGCGGGGAATGATCATGTCGATGTGCTGGCTGCAGGTGAGCATCTCCCTGACCAGCGTCCGGTCGGTGCTTTCGATCAACTGGACGGCCTGGGCAGGAAGCCCCGACTCCTGGCAGGCCGTACTCACCGCCGCCGCCAGAGCCTGGTTGCTGCGGGCAGCTTCCTTTCCACCGCGTAAAATTGCTGCATTGCCTGATTTCAGGCAGAGCGCGGAGATGTCCACGGTGACATTGGGCCGCGATTCGTAGATGACGCCTATAACTCCGATCGGTACCCGGCGCTTGCCGACCTGCAAGCCGTTGGGCAAAGTGCGTGAATCAAACGTTTCTCCGACCGGATCAGGCAGAGCCACAATCGAGAGCAGATCCCGGGCAATGTTCCGCAGCCCCTGCTCGCTCAGTCGCAGGCGGTCGAGCAGAGCTTCGCCGAGTCCCGCCTGTGTCCCGGCCTCGAGGTCGCGAGCGTTTTCCTCAAGGATCTGATCCCTTCGGCTGACAATCGCTTCCGCAATAGCCTGCAGCGCCTTGTTTTTCGTTCCGGTATCCAGAACTGCCAGACAGCGGGAAGCCCGCCGTGCGCCCTGGCCTTTTTGTTCGAGTTCGTGGGACATCCGTTCTTTGGTCCTCAATAGGGGGTTAGCTTACCAGAGAACCAAAGGACTAAGGAACTAATACTGACCGCTGACCGCTGACCGCTGACCACTGACCGCTGACCACTGACCCGCTGACCACGGACCCGCTGACCGCTGACCGGTTCGGTCATGGTCAGCCGGTCAGCTCGAGGTGCGGGGAGGGTCCACGGGTGACTAAACAACCACCATGTTGTTCCTGTGAACCACGGCGGGCCCGTAGTGGTATCCCAGGATGCGGGCTATTTCATTGGAGTGATGGCCGAGGATCGATTTCAGGTCAGT